>NZ_VPDX01000062.1:0-3334 GCF_013417475.1 Acinetobacter sp. YH12249
ATGAGGCATGTTCCGCGTCCTTGCAATACTGTGTTTACATACAGTCTATCGCTTAGCGGAAAGTTCTTTTACCCTCAGCCGAAATGCCTGCCGTTGCTAGACATTGCCAGCCAGTGCCCGTCACTCCCACTCGATTGTAAACAAGCACACAAAACCCTTTAGTGACAACAATTTGCAAGAACTATCAGGCTCAGTGCCATGAAAAATACCATGACCAGATCATGAGGTTGAACACGGCTTGCGCCGGCAGCGTTCACGCTCCTGGTCGGCGATCTCGCCCGGCTGCAATGCTAGCTCAGCATCGGTCATGCGCTCCAGCACGTCGCGTAGGCGGATGGTGCAAGGAATGGGCGGCAGCTCGAACTCATAGCCGCCGGCGATCATTTCGGCCGCAATCTCCTCGGTGATGAAAAACGGCTCGTCGTCTTGGTTCGGCTTCTTCATGCCCTTTCCTCCTGGCGCTCATCCTGGCCGACAGCGGCCAGGGCATCGGCTTCCGTCAATGCGTCCTCCACGAACGCGCCGTGCTGCTTCGCTTCGGCCTGGCTGACCTCGGCCCATATCCGTTTCACCTGGGCCGCACTGTACCCGGCCAGCTCGGCGGTCTTGTTGATGCTGTAGCCGGACTTGCGCAGCGCGACAACTTGGGCGCGGCGCTTCGGATCAGCACGGCGGCCCTTGTACCGCCCGGCCTGGCGGGCCAACTCAATGCCTTGGCGCTGGCGTTCGCGCCTGTCCTCGTAGTCGTCGCGGGCCATCTGCAAGGCCAGGCGAAAAAGCATGATCTGCACGGCTTCCAGCACGATCTTGGCGACGCCCTGGGCCTCGGGCAAAGGTAGGCGGCTGATGCGGTCGATCTTCTCGGCAATGACCACCTCGCCGGGCTGTAGGTCGCCGATCATGCGCAGCAGCTCAGGCCGGTCGGCGCGTGCGCCGGATGCCTTCTCACGGTAGATGCCGGCGACGTAGTAGCCGGCGGCCTTCGCGGCCGTAGTGATCGCCTCTTGGCGTTCCAAGTCCTGCGCGTCGGTGCTGACGCGCAGATAGACCCGCGCCACCATCGGCGCGGCTACTGGCTTCGTCCTGCGCATACTTGCGGGCTCCTTTGGGCATACTCAAATGCACCCATCTTAAACTGGCAGCTAATGTACAAAAGTTGATAGAAGCACACAAGTTCAATTTTGCACTTCTGCCCACTATTGCAAAACTGCTTGTTAGTAGCCGTTTTTTCTTACTGTTTATAGATTCAATAATTTTTGAAACGAAAAATTGGGACTAAACATTTCGGTTTCGTTTTCTGTCGATTCGTCCTGCGTATCTTTTGCATAAACAAACATTTGTTGTTCGTAGTTTTCGATGGCATTTTCAATACTTGTAAATTCTCCGTTTGTAAGGTTTTCAGACAATATCAAAGCATCCAATAATCCCGTATTTACACCCTGTCCTGCAAAAGGCGACATCAAATGAGCAGCATCGCCAATCATTGTTATGGGTAATGGACGGTTACTTTTCCAATCATTGTTCAAAGGAAATTTCCTTGTGGGCAAGCATTGAAATGTTGATACCGAACGTATTAATTGTTTGTAAACTTCACTCCATTTGGAAAATCTTTTCAATAAAAAATCGGCAACGCTGTTTCTGTCCTGAAAATCTAAGGGAATTTTATTTTTCCATTCATCGGGCGTTTTAAAACTAATTCCTAAATACAATGCACCATTATTATTGGGATTGGCAAACAATAAAATGCCCTGATGTCCCGCCATTAATCGGTTGCCGTTGCATAGCTGAAAAAATCCGGGACAGTTTATTTCCGGTTGAAGAATATCAGCTTGGATGTTGAAAGTACCGGTTTCTTCAACTTGCGTGTCGGTAACAAAGCTCCTTATTTTCGACATTCCACCATTGGCAAGAATAACCAAATCTGCTGTTTCACTCGGTTTATTCTCAAAAGTTAGTGTCCACTTCTTCTTACCAGGTTCAAGCATAACAAGTTTTCTATCCCAAATAACCGTGTCGTTTTCTAAACTATTCAACAAGATAGCCCTTAAGTCATTTCTGTTTATTTCAGGATTGTCAAATCGATTTTCGGGCTTTACATTTTTTGTGGATAAAATATTGCCTTTTTCATCAGCAATATTTACACCCATTGGTAAGGCTAAGTCATAATAAGTTTGTAACAATCCCGCTTTTTTCATTGCTTCCTGACCTGAACCTTTGTGTAGGTCAAGGGTTCCACCAAAAATTCTTGCCTCTCGGTCGTTGTCTCTTTCGTAAACTGAAACGTCTATGCCGTTTTGCTGTAATAATTTTGCCATAGTCAGTCCAACGGGTCCACCACCAATTATTGCAACGTTCTTATCACTAAGTAAATTCATTTGTTTGTCTGTATCTATTCGCATTGTCATTCAAAAATGGCACATAACAAGTGGCTATACGCCAAATGGCGTATATATCCACTATATCTTATTTTGCTAAACCTTTCATTATCAGTGACAAATCCGTTTTCAACCGTTTACCGTTCGTTTCTACTCTCTCAAAAGGATTTATATTCATAGTGCTTTTTGTTAAGTTTTGCTCAAATATACAAATCCTTTCTATATATCTAACAAATCCATCGGACTTTTTAATTGTTCCATTCCCTTGGTGGTAATATGTGTATAAACCTCAGTTGTTTTACTGCTTGAATGACCTAACAACGATTGAATATAACGTAAACTCGTACCATTCTCAAGCAAATGCGTTGCAAAGCTATGTCGTAAGGTATGTACAGTAACTTCCTTTTGAATCTTTGCTTTTAAAACAGCTGCTTTAAAAATGTTTTGAATACTTCGGCTTGAGTATGCGCCACCTTTTTGACCTTCAAATAAATAATCTTTTGGTTTATATTCCATAAAGTATGTTCTTAAAATAATTAATGTTTTCTCAGATAAAATGGTATAACGATCTCTTTTTCCTTTTGACTGTTCTATACGAATTTGCATGCGCTTGGAGTCAATGTCTTTTATTTTCAGGTTTATACATTCAGAAATGCGCAAACCTGCCGAATAAATAGTCATCAGAATAGCCTTGTGTTTCACGTTTTCAATAGCGCGTAGTACCCGAATGGTTTCTTCTTCACTCATCACAACAGGAAGTGTTTTTTCTTTTTTTGGTCTTTCGATGAAATATGTTTTCCGTTGTCCACCCAAAACACGTTCGTAATAAAACTGGCACTGTTGCAAAGTTAGCGATGAGGCAGCCTTTTGTCTTATTCAAAGGCCTTACATTTCAAAAACTCTGCTTACCAGGCGCATTTCGCCCAGGGGATCACCATAATAAAATGCTGAGGCCTGGC
>NZ_VPDX01000063.1:0-2849 GCF_013417475.1 Acinetobacter sp. YH12249
TCACATGATCATTTTTTTGTTGAACAGTGTGAAATATCTGAAGAGTATTTAATTGAGTAAAATGACATTTTCAAATATATAGATTTATTAGTTCTACTAAAATTAACATAATACACCTTATACGAAATGCGTTATAATTATCTATAGAAATCAATGCTGTAGTTTCTAGTTTATAGCCCAATCACACCCGATTGGGCTTTTTTATGGATTTTTCACGTTCCACGCCTATTATTTAAGCAATGTTTCACAACTTTGGTTAGCTCCAGTAAATAATTAAAACCTAGATAATAAGAACCGAGCGAGTGTCTACGAGCGATTGAGCATCATCAAAATTTCGCCCTCGCCTTTTCTCTGATTACAAGCTCCCTTTCGATTTTAAACGGTAGCTACAGAGCATCCCGAATGGGTGCGAACTTTGGAGCTTTTGCTTTTCAAAAAGTATGAGCGAAGCGAATACATTACTAATGCTTTTGCTTTTAGATTTCACAAACATGATTAACTAAAAACTGCCCCGCGAAGCGAGGAACGAGCTTCAATAGAGTACGAGCTTTAGCGAGTACATAGGGCAGTTTTTAGCACTCCCCTCTTTTTAATAATTTTATAATTTTATAATTTTAGACCACTTATTCATATTAATAATCAATGACTTATATTGCTATATCTATACGTTTATGCAGTCTTATCTATACGTTTATGCAGTCTTATCTATACGTTTATGCAGTCTTATCTATACGTTTATGCAGTATTGCTATACATATTTAATCAATGTAATATAATTACAACTAAAAAGAATGTATGTATAAAAAATGGCAAATGATTTAGTTATTAAAAATAATGCGTTAATTGATGCAAGTTATACCTTGAGTCTAGTAGAGCAACGTTTAATAGGGTTAGCTTTAGTGAAAGCCAATAATCAGCATCAGGAAATCACCAGTGATACAGTTCTTACCATACATGCAGGGGAATATGCTGAACAATTCAAGGTTGATAGTTCAGTGGCTTATCGAGCATTAAAAGAAGCATCAGAACGGTTGTTTTTACGCTATTTCTCATACACCTTATATGGCTTGGAGTTTGGTAAGGAATACACCCTTAAACGTCCCAAAAAGCTAAGAGATTGCGATATACCAACCGTTATGAAATCACGATGGGTACAAAAGATCGGTTATACAGAATCAGAGGGGTTATTACACTTCCAACTTACCAGTGATGTTGTCCTATTGGTTGCTAATTCAAAAGAATATTTCACAAGCTATTACTTATCACAAACTACAGACTTTACCAGTACCTACGCTACTCGATTGTTTGAACTCCTCATGAAATGGAAAAATGTAGGACATATTCCATTTATTGAAATAGAACAATTACGAGGGCAATTAGGTGTAGAACCTAAGCAATATAAAATAATTTCTAACTTTAAGTTGCGAGTCCTAGATGTGGCTGTGGAGCAAGTGAATCAACATTCAGACTATACGATTAAATACGAGCAACATAAGCAAGGGCGGACAATTACAGGTTTTTCATTCAAATTTAAGCCTAAAGTAGATAAAATCTCAAAAAAAATAATATCCAAGCAAAATCGTAATAGCCCCGATTTTTTTATAAAATTGAGCGATCCACAACGCCACCTATTTGCCAATAAAATGTCTGAAATGCCCGAAATGAGCAAATACTCACAAGGTACGGAAAGCTTTCAGCAATTTGCTATTCGTATCGCTGACATGCTTTTAGAGCCTGAAAAGTTCAGAGAGCTTTATCCATGTTTAGAAAAAGCAGGGTTTCAAGCATGATGAAATTAACCAACCTATTAGAAGAATTTCACGGTACACAAGCTGAATACCTCGACATCATAAATTATGAAATTGCGAGGGAAAATATATGCGGTTATATCTTCCTATTATCCCGAATATCCCAAAATGCCGAACCAACCGAAAGAATGCAGCTGGAAAGCAAAATAGAGGACTTAATTTACTATCGGGATAATTTGCAGATCGAAGATAAAGAAAATATCCAAAAGGTCTTAAATGAGCTAATTCCAGAGTATAAAGCCGAACAAGAACAACAGAGAGCTAAGAAAAATTAGGCTTTCTTCTTAGCTTTACTTTTTTGCTTTGGCTTAACAATAAATTGCTCTCCCAAGGCCTTTCCTTGTTTAAAAGTGACGATTTCCTTAGCTTCAATTTTAAGTTTTTCGCCAGTTTTAGGATTATGCCCCATTCTTTCGGCACGCTGTTTTACTTCAAAAGTCCCAAAATCAACTAATCGGACATTTTTATCTTCAACTAGGGCTTCTGTAATGACTTCAAGAACAGAATTAAGCACAACTCTTGCTTCGTCTTGATTAATATTTAATTTAGGCGCTAATTTGGCAATTAAATCCGCTTTATTCATAATTAATTTTCCTCAATATTTGGTAAGTCAAAAAGCTGTCTATCTCTATTTTCAGTTAAATATTCATTAAGTTCCGTGAGTATTTTTTCTTTGTTAGCTTCATTACTTTGCATCTTTTTAATTAAATAAGAACCGAGCAAAATTTTACGCCGAGTATCATCCTTTCTTTCCTGCTCCTTTTTCTTGGTTTTTTCTCTTGCTTCGATAGCCTGTTTTTGAGCTTTTAACTGTTTCAGCTTCTCTAACTGGGCTTCAATTTTCTTTTCGATATTTTCAGCAGATTTTGTCATAACGGTTAAATTCGGGATATAGAAAACCACTCAAGCATAAGACCCTATGAATTGAAATTCAAGCGGGTAATATGCTATCGTGTTTTTCATGAAATGCGCACTTACGACTTGAATTTCATTCAAGTCAAAAGATGCGTAAGGGGGACACCCCTTAACCCCAAAAGCAAA
>NZ_VPDX01000064.1:0-2783 GCF_013417475.1 Acinetobacter sp. YH12249
TTGTTCCATTTTAGAGATTTGTTTAAGATAAGATATAACTCATTGAGATGTGTCATAGTATTCGTCGTTAGAAAACAATTATTGTGACATTATTTCAATGAGTTATCTATTTTTGTCGTGTACAGAGCCTAAACATAATAAATCTATAGTTTTATATGGGGTCAAATTGATCAATTTTCAAACAAAATAAATGATAAAACCCACTGTATAGCAAGTTTTAAATGACGCCCAATATATTTATAAATCTCATTCTGTACAGCACTTATGACAGCCCTCTACTTTTTCCCTCGGCCAGTTCATTCTTGCCCGTTTATAAGCCAAATCATAATTGGCAAAATATCCAATCAGAATCTGGTTATCAAATTCTGGCAGGTCTTCACAGCCTTCAGTTGCGTTATGAATATAGTGCACGCCTTGGGCAGACTCTTGTTCATCTACAATAAATTTAATCATTTACAGTTCCCCTAATATTGTTTTTATAAAGTTCAACCACAAATAAAACCATACAAAAATTATGTCTTTTGCAATCCCATAATAAAATTATGTCTTTTTTCAATAAAAATCAAGCAATTTAATGAACAAGATGAAGGCCTTTCTTTAAGCAAATATTTCATTAAGAATGAGTGATAAATATTTATTTATCTGATTCTTATAAGGCGGAATTTTCTAGCTTGTTTTTCTTTTTTAGACGTATCCAGCGAATTGCCATGATGGCTAGCATTACAACCAGCAAGGCAGCTAGCACTGGCAAAAGCAATGACAGAATGGATAACAGAATAGCCCCGATCCACTCTCCGGTTGAGAGTACGGGATTCGCAACACCGCCTGTAGTGGCAGTTGATAGTCCACGTGCTGCAACACTGCTCAGTTGCACGGCCCCTGCTGTTCCGCCACCGACAATAATCGCTGCGGCCCAAGCTGCAAACTGGGACATTTCTCCACTGCTCACAGCCATCGTGGTCAGAGTTCCGGCGAGCATGGCTGCAGGCGTTGCAATCATATCGATGGCATTGTCCACCCACGGAATATAATACGCAGCAATTTCACAGATACTCGCGATGGCTAAAGCCAGACAGACTGCCGGCATGGCCAGCCATTTAAAACCGGTCATCGGTTCAAACCAGCCCATCAATGCGGCAATACTCATTACCAGCAAAGGCACAAAAACACGGAAACCGCAGGCTGCACTTAAGCCGATACCGATACATAAACCGAGGATTGTTTCCATGCTGTTTGCCCTTGAGATTTAAGCCATTTTTATGATCCAAATTATACGCTAACAAAAAAGCCCTATCGGGTGATAGGGCTTTTATTTAAAACAGGATCTTCTGTTTTGAATATCGTGTGCTTAGGCAACCTTATCGTTATATTGGGTGCCGAGGCATTTGGTACACGGTGGTAGTCGGTCTGTACCAATTTCTAAGAAGACGCGATGTCCGCATTGAACACAAAAATAGAAACCTGTTCCCGGTTTTGAGCCAGCTGTAACCATCTTTGTTCTCCGTTGTTTTAGAAAATGGTCTAAGCAGTATAACTCTGTTGTGATGAATGTCTATTGTCCATTTTTGTAAATGATAGTGTCGTTAAAGCTAAGTGTTATTTTTATTTGTGATCTAATGATATTTCGTCGCTGTGCCTAATCACTTTCACTTTCTATGATAAATAGCTTGATAGCATTGGAATAAATGGAGCTAAGAAAGTATATATAGTCACATGATTAGAGAGAAAACTCATTAGCTCACCATATTGGGAAGTATATTCTGGTGTTCCAATTGAGGTTCCTAATTTTTCAATTCTTAGTTCTAGATCGCTAACTAACTCTTCCTCGATTTCAGATTTTCTCAAAGTACTTAATAAATCTAGAAACTCTTGAGGAATTTGAGAGTTATTAATTTCTTGATGGATAGTGCTGTGATGATTTCCTGAAGCTAAGTTTTGAACATTGCCAGAAATATTAATATTAAAAATTTGACTAACTTGTTCTTGTGGGATTGGGCAAGAATTTAATAAAGCTTCACCAGCTTCTGGATTGATCATTTCAATATCTAAAACAAAATCTAAAATTTTCGTTTTAATTAAATCAATAATTCCCTGTACTTGAGCTGGTGAAATCTCTCTCCAAGCTTGAATACATGTATATCCTCGGTAAATATTTTTACCGAATAGAGCAACAAAATTCGGATTCCAAGGCTGTCTTAAGTTGATTGATTGCCTCACACTATTTTCTACTAAAGTTTCCAATTCAGAAATTGATCCTACTAAAGATGATTGATGGATATCTTCATGATGCTCTTGATCAAAACAAATTGAAGGTATATCTATATTAGTTAAACTCGCTCCAAATGCTCCAGCAAAATTTCCTTTAGAATTGACTTCAATAATTCTATATTCAGGTAGTTCATCTTCTGAAGAATAACCATTCAACTCCTTATTTATCCAACTTTGAAATTCTGTACTTCCTAGTCTCACTGCTAAAATTTTGCATTTTCTCAATAAGTCTGAAATTTTCACATTAGAATTAACAGCGTCATTTTGAATTTCTCTTAAAAGTGACATTATTTTCTCTATAAAAAAACCCACTCAACAGTAGGTTTTTTTCTAATTAATTTCAATAACTTTAATCCACCCCAATCCCTCTTTAAAAAGAGGGGAACTTCCCACTGCTGTCCCATAGTTTGCTTTAAATAAAAAAACCTGAGTCCTAACAGTTAAAATATGAGTGCAAACAAACACTTTAACGACCAGGATTCAGGTTTTGTCACATCAGAATACCGTATTTCATG
>NZ_VPDX01000065.1:0-2659 GCF_013417475.1 Acinetobacter sp. YH12249
AGTACCAGCGTACGGCCCACAGAATGATGTCACGCTGAAAATGCCGGCCTTTGAATGGGTTCATGTGCAGCTCCATCAGCAAAAGGGGATGATAAGTTTATCACCACCGACTATTTGCAACAGTGCCGAAAATAGCATTGATTTAGAGCTTTATGATCCAAAGCATACTGCAACCAACCAAACACAGGGTTTGAAATTACTGAGCAGTGAAAAACCTAGAACATTAACCAATGTCCCACTTAAAGTAACGACCACTAATATTCCATTAAGACATAGTGCCGCAGTAAGGGCAGCAGAAACCATGCTGATGGCGGATAGTACAACTTCAACCACTTTTTATAATTGTACAACAGGTTTTAATGTGAAAAACGCTGCGGGTACAAAATTTGCGACCACAGCGGCTCACTGTAAGAATTACAAAATTACTGTAGATGACCGCAAGACAACTGGCAATGATAATATTGCACTAACCTTTGTGGGAGACTTCTGGAATGGTAGTCAGGATTTCCAAACCATGAGTTTAGTATCATCTACACATACCTTGAACCCAGAATTTTTCGCCAGTGACAATGTGGTCAAAACTCTAACTGGTCGACGTACACAAGGTAACACACCTGTTGGTACGTATGTCTGTCATTATGGAATGAAAACTGGTTATAGTTGTGGTACGGTTCAGTCGACCGCATTTAAAGCATTTGGTACTGACAATAAATGTGGACCATCAGGGGCAGGTGTGTGTAATGCAACATGGGTAAAAGTTTCAGGTCCAACGTTGGATTGTTGGGGTGGCGATAGTGGTGGTCCAATCTTTATTGGAAGTGTGGCGGCAGGGTTATTATCTACTGCAACTTATCAAGGCACATGGAGTTCTTCCATGAAAGGTCAGGGGTATTGCGGAGGTGCCGCCAAACCTAATGGATATATGACCTATATGTCTACTGATGAACTCTATAAAGAGGGTTACTCATTATTATACGGACAATAACGATGACTAGAATATTTATACTGATGTTCGTCGTTGGACTTTTGAGCGCTTGTCATAAGCCTTCATCAGCCGATCAGTCCAAGATACAAGAATTACAAGTGATGTCCTTTAGTGAGCAGACCTTGGCGCAATTTTCTTGGGAATTAATCGAGGCAACAAATGCTAATAGTGAACGTATAGATTCATTATTTCTGGCTTCAAAACCTGACCAACCTATCACGCTAAAATTTGCAGAAAAGATGCTGTATATTGGGAATTTGTTTTGTAATATAAATTCGATTGGTATTCATTTTAAGGGCAATCATTTATATGCTGAACAACCAATTGTTGCCACAATGATGGGCTGTCCTGATGATATCAACTTACGTGAAAGTACGATGATAGATATTCTGGTGAATGCTCCCACATTATATCTTCAATCTCGTAAGGGGCAGGCACAACTGCTTATAGAAACACAAAAAAAAGAGAAATTGATTTTTAAAGGTGTTCAAGTCAACAAGTAGTCTAAATTCTTGCAGTACACTGATGAAAATCATAAGGTAAAGTTAGATATGAGGAAGCCCAATCATTTAGTTGGGCTTCTTTGTTTAAATATAATTTTAAGAGCCGGTAACTTATTTTCTGTAAGTTCCCTTTTACTATTTTTCTTTTGAGTATTTTATTAATCTAATTCTTTTACGCACTCAATAAGTATTACCACTATACCAACTCTTAGAAAGAGCTTTGAATTCCCTATTTAACATAATGGTGGTTATACGCAATACACTTGTATATTAATATAAATATCAATCACTTGAAAATTTAGCCATGACTAAGAAAAAGCAAAAAATCGGCTTTTGTAATAAGTTGGTGAGTTTTTAAGCAGATCTGTAATATTTTGCCAGTAAATTTGATTAAAAAACGATCAATTTGGCAATCAGTGCCCATTTCATCGGCTTTCAGGATCCGAAACTATCCCCAATGGCTGTGGATAAAATTTAGGCTATTTTGTACGCCCTGGCGCACAACAATCTCGGCTCTTTGCGGCTACCAGGAACAGTGGAATTTTCCTATGATGAACTCATCAGGAACAGGAAGTTCCAAACAACAAGAATAAGAAAGATCGCACCAGGAGCGTGAGGTAAGACAGGAGTCATACCTAGCAACCCAATATGAGAAACCCCGGCAGGATGCTGGGGTTTTTTATTGTCTGCATTTAAGGTCTAATCAGTCTTAGCCAATTCATTTTGGTTGATAAGTTTAATCAGCGCATTTTGAACAAACTCATCAAGTTCAATCCCTTTTTCTTTTATGATGGTTTCTATCTTTGCTAGCGTTTCACTTTCTAATTCGAACTCGATTTCTGCTGATGTTTCCATGAGTAAATCATAGTTATTTTCGACTATCTTTTTAAAGGTTTCTTCTAGATCTTTTGTTGATGGAATATTGAAAGATAAGCGTAATGAGCTATTGATAATTTCAATATGGGTATACCCTAAATATTCAGTACTTTTTCCCACAAATCCTAAGTGCTTCATAAAAAACCTTAAATAAATATAGTAGAGAGCAGAGGTGGTCCCACTTGTTTGAACAACTAAAAGCGTATTTATAAGTGATATTCCGCTCTAGTTAAGCCACCTTGTTTTGTTGGGGTAGCTGATCATAGTAAAACTCATTTGGTGTCATTTTGTCTAG
>NZ_VPDX01000066.1:0-2587 GCF_013417475.1 Acinetobacter sp. YH12249
TTTGCTTTTGGGGTTAAGGGGTGTCCCCCTTACGCATCTTTTGACTTGAATGAAATTCAAGTCGTAAGTGCGCATTTCATGAAAAACACGATAGCATATTACCCGCTTGAATTTCAATTCATAGGGTTTTATGCTTGAGTGGTTTTCTATATCCCGAAATTAACCGTTATGACAAAATCAACTGAAAATATTGAAAAGAAAATTGAAGCCCAGTTGGAGAAGCTGAAACAGTTAAAAGCTCAGAAACAGGCTATTGAAGCAAGAGAAAGAACAAAGCAGAAAGAGCAAGAACGCAAGGATGATACTCGGCGTAAAATCTTACTTGGTTCTTACTTGATTAAAAAAATGCAATCCAATGAAGCCAACAAAGAAAAAATACTCGCTGAACTTAATGATTATTTAATAGAGGATCGGGATAGAATACTTTTTGATTTACCTTCGATGAATAACAATTAAGCTGGATATTCTTTATGAAATATAAAATTTTAATGTCTTTATTAACAATGTCAGTTATTACCCTTACTGCATGCAGCAAAAATAAAGAAGAACCAGAACATGTAAGAGTGCAAGCATCGTCTCCTGAGATTGTGGAAGAAGTACGCCAAGAAGCGCAACAAGTACCTGCTCCGCAAGAAATTACAGACGAAGACCGTGAACGTATGAAAAAAGAACTCCAAGATTCATCACGATTTGAAAGTAAAGATACTGCCAATAAGTCGGGCGAAGAAGTAAATGCGGAACTGATTAATCAGTTAGATTCGATAGGACAGCCAGCCAAAGAATAAAATTAAAAAAAAGGAGCTGAAGCTCCTTTTTTTTAATTACCAAATCCTGCCTTTTTTAAGCAAGGGTATAACTCTCTGAATTTTTCAGGCTCTAAAAGCATGTCTGCAATACGAATAGCAAACTGCTGATAGCTTTCTGTACCTTGAGAATATGCCCCCATTTCAGGCATTTCAGACAGTTTGTTTGCAAATAAATGACGTTGGGAATCGGTCATTTTGATGAAAAAATCAGGGGTATTGGGATCTCGTTTAGTTTCAATTTTAGGTTGTACTTTTTGCTTAAACTTGAATGAAAACCCTGTAATTGTACGCCCCTGCTTATGTTGCTCATAAGTTACGGTAATGTCTGTATGTTTGTTAAGTTGCTCAATAGCAATATGTAAAACTTTTTCTTTAAATTGCCCCATTCTTTGATATTTTTCATCTCCAACTCCAAGTTTTAAACGAAATTCATTTAAATCAATAATTGGTGTCTTCCCAGTACTACGCCACGCAATTAAAAGTTCGTATAGGCGAATAGCATAACCGCTTGTTAGATTGGCAACTTGTTTTAATTCGTAGCTTGTAAGGTGTTGTTCAAGATAAGTGATTAGGGGTAAGACCGCTGGAGCAAAAGTAAATTCTATAGTTGCAGAATTATCAATATAAGCAATATCAGACACCCAGCGAGTCGTTTTATGAGCAATACCTTTTTCTCTAGGTTCTTGATAGCTAAACTGTCTTGAGAATAAAGACTTACAGGCATCCTTTAGTGTTTCGTATGCTGTGCTATGGCTTACACCAAACGTATTAATATAACTTTCTGCTGTAATCTCAATTGGTTTATTGAATGCAATATAGTCAAGGTGCATGTTATGAGTATGTTCCCGAATAATAACGATAGCTAATAAAATCAATCGCTGTTCGACAAGACCAAGACTATAACTAGCATTAATCAACGCATTATCTTTTACAACTAAGTCATTTTTCATTGTTGTACACTTTTATAATTCAAGTGTATTTGTACACCTTTGTAATGTACGTGTCAATATCATCGGAATTAGTGTACTTATATGTCGGAATTGGTGTACTTATTGGGGCTAAAATATCGGAATTGGTGTACTTATATGTCGGAATTGGTGTACTTATTAGCTGTGAAAGCCTTGCTGTACAAGCGTTTCAAGCAACTTAAAAATATTTAAAAATATATTTAAAAATAAAAAATATAAAAACTTGTGGAAAACTGCCCTAGGTACTCGCTAAAGCTCGTACTCTATTGAAGCTCGTTCCTCGCTTCGAGGGGCAGTTTTTAATTAATACTGTTCGTGATATTCAAAAGTAAAAGCATTGATAATGTATTCGCTTCGCTCATACTTTTTGAAAAGCAAAAGCTCCAAAGTTCGCACCCATTCGGGATGCTCTGTACCTACCGTTTAAAATCAAAAGGGAGCTTGTAATCAGAGAAAAGGCGAGGTCGAATTTTGATGATGCTCAATCGCTCGTAGACACTCGCTCGGTTCTTATTATCTAGGTTTTAATTATTTACTGGAGCTAATCAAAGTTGTGAAACATTGCTTAAATAATAGGCGTGGAACGTGAAAAATCATAAAAAAAGCCCGAACAGGGATGTTCGGGCTATAAAATAGAATCTACAGCATTGATTTCTATAGATAATTATAACGCATTTCGTATAAGCTGTATTATGTTAATTTTAGGGAAATTAAAGAGTACAAGTAAATGGATTTAAAAACTTTTGAATTATTAGCTCGATATAACGTTTGGTCTACTCACAAATTAAATCAGGTTTTGAAGAATATTTCTAA
>NZ_VPDX01000067.1:0-2567 GCF_013417475.1 Acinetobacter sp. YH12249
ACCCTATGAATTGAAATTCAAGCGGGTAATATGCTATCGTGTTTTTCATGAAATGCGCACTTACGACTTGAATTTCATTCAAGTCAAAAGATGCGTAAGGGGGACACCCCTTAACCCCAAAAGCAAAAGCAAGAGCGGTAAAGCAAATGAAGAAATACAATATTGATGAACAGCATATTTTTATATGCTCAAACTGTGGGAATGAATTTTTATACAAATTACCTAAAATTCTTATAGAGCAAATGAATGGAGTATCCATTCAAACTATTAGAAAAGAATGCCCGAAATGTAATCAATACGTGGATGCCACAAGGAAAATTTAATGGCGATTTACCACTGTACAACCAAAACCGTTAACCGCAGTTCGGGAAGAACTGCCGTTGCATCTATGGCTTATCGTGCAGGGGAAAAACTCAAAGATGAACGAACAGGACTAACCCACGATTTTACGAGAAAGGATGGTGTCGCCCATAGCGAAATTGTGTCTAACCTTGATATAGAAATAGACCGTAGCGAATTGTGGAACTTGGCGGAACAGTCCGAAAACCGCAAAGATGCTCGAACTGCTAGAGAATGGGTCATTGCCCTACCTGATGAATTAGACGCTGATCAACGTAAGGACTTGGCAAAAGAGTTTGCTCAATCACTTGTTGATCGCTATGGCGTGATCGCAGATTTAGCCATTCACGAACCCAGCAAAGGCGGAAATGATAAAAACCATCACGCCCATATCATGCTGACCACCCGAAAAGCTGAATTAGACCCTGACAATAAACTCACTTTGACGACAAAAACCGATATTGAGTTAAGTAATGCCAAACGCAAAAGCCTAAATATGGGAACAACCCAAGACGACATCAAACAGATTCGGGAAACATGGGCGGACTTAGCCAATCACGCACTGGAGCGAGCAGGCTACCGAGAAAAAATAGACCACCGCAGCTATGCCGATCAGAACAATGGACTACAAGCCACCATTCATGAGGGGACTTCGGTCACTCAACTCCGTAGACAAGGCATAGACACCGAAATCAGCCGTTATAACGACCATGTGAAGCAACACAACGCCCAACACCTCAAACAACAGCAACAGCGCACAGACAGCGTTTTACAGCGTGGTTTAAACCGTGCCGAGCAAGGCTTCGAGCAATGGCAGAAAAACCAAGAAGCTAAACGCCTAGAACAAGAACGCCAAGCCGAAATACAACGACAGCAAAAACTAGAGCAACAGCAAGCCGAGCGAGCCAACCGTAAAGCATCACAAGACTTAGATCAGGGCGGAATGTACCGATGAGCAACCAAAACGACCTAGATGACCAGCTCTATATTTTACTGGCATCTATGAAAGAGTATCGAGAAGCCATAGCAGACGATAACAAGCGATTAGAAGCGTTTTACAAGGAAGTGGCTAGCGGAGTACTCAATAAGACCGAAAAACACCTAAAAAACGCCAATCAGAAGCAAATAGACGCACTCAACAACAGTATTCGGGAATTAAACAATGCAACCAATCAACTTGACTGGCGATTCATGGCAATCTACGCCAGTGCTTTTGTTAGCTTGCTGATCGTTTTCTTTTTAGCATTATTTTTATATGTGCCGAGCATGGACGAAATCAAACAGCGTAGAGCAGACGTTGCATGGCTAGAACAAAAATACAGCCTAGATATTAAAAATTGCAATGGGAAGTCTTGCGTTCGCATCATGAAAAATGACTGTCACGGAGCGAATAAGGATTATTGTGTGATTGACCCAAAATAATGATTAGACAGTACTTTGCTCGGCTCTTGCCATCACCGAATCAATGACAGCAGTCGCAAAGTTGCCCGACTTTGAAACATGGCTAAAGCCATCTTTCAAAGCATCGAGCGATAGTCATCCAAAAATTTCGGAATGGCTATCCAACTGATGCAGTTCTAAAATATCGTCACCAACAAGCCTATAGATCAAGACTAAATCAGGCTTCACATGACAATCACGACAATTTTTAAACTCTGCACCACCTTTCAAGGGATGATCTAAATACTTTTCAGGCAAAGGATTATTTGCGACTAAACAATCTAATACTTCTGCCCATTCAGCCGTAACCAGTTCTAAATAACGTCTTTTAATATCACGTTTAAAAGAACTGGTTACGATAATCTTACGTTTAGCCATGTGCTTCTTCCGACATAGCTTTAATCGCTTCTTCTACCGTTTCGTACTCGGTGTACTCGCCATTTTCAATCTCTTTTAAAGATTGAAGTAACTTGGCTGCTGCTTTAGGAGTTAAAGCAGGTTCTCGTGCATAGTCAAAAGACAAAGGAATCGCTTTAGTTTTAACGATTTGATTCAAGAACAGTTTGAATGCTTGAGGCATAGTCAAACCATAGTCTTCCAAAATTGGGGTGACTTGTTCTTTTAACTCTGCTTCTAAGCGCATATTGAAATTGACTGCGGACATGATTCCCTCACTCAAAAACCATTAAAGTAAAGATAATATAAGTCATATTCTTTACTTTTTCATTACTTTTGATGTAATAAATGGTTTCTGACAACTGAATTTCGTATAACAGCCATTATGTTAA
>NZ_VPDX01000068.1:0-2482 GCF_013417475.1 Acinetobacter sp. YH12249
CCAGATTCTGCCTGTTTCAAGATGGACATGATCTGACTGTCAGTAAATTTAGATGTTTTCATGCAGAATCTCCTGCTCGTATCTTAAGAGAAAATTCTACTTTTAGATCCTATTATTTTTAGGGGGGATTACCAGCTAATCAAACTTGTGAAACATTGTTTAAATATTAGGCGTGGAACATGAAAAATCAACAAAAAAGCCCAACTGAGCACAGTTGGGCTTTTTACTATACGATAAGACTATGATTTATATTAAATAAAAATTTGCATTACATATAAGGTGTATTATGTTAATTGTAGGAAGACTTAATTTTTTGATCTGATAAAAGTGAAAAATCAGTACTTCTAATTGCTCTTAAAAAATCATTCAAAGAATAGTATTTTAAATAAAAATTAGGTAAAACAGAAAATAGATTGATTTCTGGTTCATATGTTTTAAAGCTTAAAATTGCGACTTTTTTAGTTTTAATAACATTACCAACTAGACTTTGAAATTCATCGTTAAGATCAATCAAATGATTTGATTTTAAAAGTTCTAAATCGTATACAAAATTATCAAAATCTTCATCTAGAATATTTAATCTTCCTACCAGCTTTTCAAGAACAATCTTAATATGTGAATTATAATCTTCTGGTATCCTTTGCATCTCGATCATACAAGAAAGTAAATCTCTGGCATTAGAAGAACAATCAAGTAAACAATTCTGAAAAGAACTTATAAAATTATAGACTTTTTCATATCCCTCATTCGGATCATCAGGAAACCATTCTTTAGTCTGAATAAAGTCATTGAATATACTAAGATCTTTTGGAATAGGAGTATTTTGAGGAAGACTAAAACTTGTGTTGGCTCGAAAATAGCTTGAATATTCTCTTTCTATTAATGATAAATATTTTCTTTGATAGTCTAAGTCTGCTGTTATAACTTTATCTTCTAGATCCTTTAGCGTCACATATTCTATTTCAATATCCGCACTATTAACCATCACATTTTGGGGAACGGCTTCTACAGTAAGAAAAAGCATCCATAGTTTTTTGATTCTTTTGTCTTCATCGTATTTTGAAATTTTATTAAGCGTTTCCTGAATTTTTTGTTTTGTGACAGTAATAGTCATTTGAAGACCTAAACCATCATCAAAATCTCCATAATCAATACCTGGATAATTAATATTAATTTTGTTTAGATCATCAAATTTTTTAGAAAATATTTCATTGATTATCGGTAATAGTGCTTGCTCCTGAGCCTTTGATAAGTCCGTAAATCCTTTGCGAGTGTCTAATTTAATTTGTGCATAGATAGTCGCAAAAAAATGTCCTATTCTTCTTGATAAATTCATATGTTCAGGTTGCATAATTGTCTTAATTTTTTATAAAAAACTGGTAGATATAATAACCAATCTCTGAAAATTCATTAAGCTGTATTTCTTTACCCATTTAAAATAATGGTGGTTATACGCAATACACTTGTATATAAATATAAATATCAGAAACTTAACAAACCAAGAAAAATCCAAAAATGCAAAAAAATCCGACTTAAACAAGTCGGATTTTTTATGTTCGATTCTGTAAGATTTTGCCAATAGAAAATGGAACAACTTTGCAAAATTTACAATTTTGTATTAACATTTTTATATTAACAAAAAGCGATGCAACTATGGAAATTGAGTTTTCATGGGATGAGCATAAAGCAGAAACAAATCTCAAAAAACATGGTGTTGCTTTGAAGATGCAACATTGGTTTTTTATGATGCTCATGCCGTCTTCAAACAGGATCGCTTTGAAAATGGTGAATATCGTTGGCAAGCGATAGGTATGGTACATGGGCAAGCTGTTTTATTGGTGGCCCACACAGTACAAGACCATAATGGGATTGATCATATCCGTATTATTTCAGCACGACAGGCAGAGAAAAAAGAGAGGAAACAGTATGAACAAAACCGTTACTTACAAAGTAGATTTGAATAAACCTCCTGTCTTATCTGAAGAACAAAAGGCAAGACTTGAAGCATTAGATAAACGCCCAGACAGTGAAATAGACTTTTCAGATATTCCTGAACTCGATGAAAGTTTTTGGAAAAATGCAGTGCAAAATCCATTTTACAAGCCGACTAAACAAGTAACTACGGTTCGCATCGATGCGGATGTCATGCAGTGGCTAAAAGCCCAAGGCAAAGGCTATCAAACACGAATGAATAAAATTTTACGGGATGCCATGCTAAAAGAATTAAAAAATCATCAATAAAAATGGGAGCTTAGGCTCCCATTTTTGACTGCGTATAAGAGATTTTATGTTAAATAACGATTTATTGATCATAAGCCATCATTTCTTCAGTTAAATGCTTGAATAGCCATTTTAGGCACTGTTGCAAATAGAGATTTGAGTCGATGATGTTCCCTTTAAAAAGTACTTAGAGACCGAAAACCCTGTTGATTAGACACACTTCACCCTGAGGCTGACCATAATAAAATGACGATGCTTGTCC
>NZ_VPDX01000069.1:0-2268 GCF_013417475.1 Acinetobacter sp. YH12249
CTAGACAAAATGACACCAAATGAGTTTTACTATGATCAGCTACCCCAACAAAACAAGGTGGCTTAACTAGAGCGGAATATCACTTATAAATACGCTTTTAGTTGTTCAAACAAGTGGGACCACCTCTATATCTCGATAGGTATAGTAGAGTGATATCTCGATAGGTATAGTGTTTTGCAGTTTAGAGGAGATATCGCGATGCATACGCGGAAGGCAATAACGGAGGCGCTTCAAAAACTCGGAGTCCAAACCGGTGACCTCTTGATGGTGCATGCCTCACTTAAAGCGATTGGTCCGGTCGAAGGAGGAGCGGAGACGGTCGTTGCCGCGTTACGCTCCGCGGTTGGGCCGACTGGCACTGTGATGGGATACGCGTCGTGGGACCGATCACCCTACGAGGAGACTCTGAATGGCGCTCGGCTGGATGACGAAGCCCGCCGTACCTGGCTGCCGTTCGATCCCGCAACAGCCGGGACTTACCGTGGGTTCGGCCTGCTGAATCAATTTCTGGTTCAAGCCCCCGGCGCGCGGCGCAGCGCGCACCCCGATGCATCGATGGTCGCGGTTGGTCCGCTGGCTGAAACGCTGACGGAGCCTCACGAACTCGGTCACGCCTTGGGGGAAGGATCGCCCGTCGAGCGGTTCGTTCGCCTTGGCGGGAAGGCCCTGCTGTTGGGTGCGCCGCTAAACTCCGTTACCGCATTGCACTACGCCGAGGCGGTTGCCGATATCCCCAACAAACGGTGGGTGACGTATGAGATGCCGATGCTTGGAAGAGACGGTGAAGTCGCCTGGAAAACGGCATCGGATTACGATTCAAACGGCATTCTCGATTGCTTTGCTATCGAAGGAAAGCCGGATGCGGTTGAAACTATAGCAAATGCTTACGTGAAGCTCGGTCGCCATCGAGAAGGTGTCGTGGGCTTTGCTCAGTGCTACCTGTTCGACGCGCAGGACATCGTGACGTTCGGCGTCACCTATCTTGAGAAGCATTTCGGAACCACTCCGATCGTGCCTCCGCACGAGGCCGTCGAGCGCTCTTGCGAGCCTTCAGGTTAGAGGCCGTCGACAATGATAATCTGGATCAACGGACCTTTCGGCGCCGGAAAGACGACGCTCGCTAAGCGGCTGCGCGATCGGCGTTCCAAATCGCTGATCTTTGACCCCGAGGAAATCGGGTTCGTGGTGAAAGAAACGGTCCCCATGCCAGCGAGCGGAGACTATCAGGATCTCCCCTTGTGGAGGGGACTTACGATCGCGGCGGTCAGGGAGATTCGAAGGAATTACTCGCAGGACATCATCATCCCAATGACGCTCGTGCACCCGGACTATCTGACTGAGATACTCGACGGGGTAAGGCGGATCGACGATCAGCTGCTGCACATCTTTCTGACGCTCAACGAGGACCTATTGCGTCACCGGATCGCGAACCAGACCATGCATCCTGACCCGAATCGAAATGCGGAGATTCGAGAGTGGCGATTAGCGAATGTCGCCCGATGCTTGGCCGCAAGGGAACGGCTTCCATGCACAACCCGTGTTCTCGATAGTGGTGCACACACCAGCGATGAACTCGCAGCGATGGTGCTCGACGGAATCGATGGGCGCACCTGATCGCCTTCGACGCCTGCGCAAAGCGTAGCGCGAGGGTGGCGGGCTCACGACCAAACGCCCAGAGGTCGATCATCGCAGGGATGTTTGGCTTTGTGGTGCGGACGACGGGACTCGAACCCGTACTCTCACAGAGAAGCAGATTTTCGTACCACCTCGACTTTCGCCGCCGTCTGATGACGTTCGTGGTCTGGACTGTCCCTTCGCCATTGCCCGAAGGCTTTAGGCGCCGCCCGTCCAGTCTCTACACCTTCCCCCGAAGGGGCTTGGCTCGGGATTGGCTTAGGGTATTGCCCGTTAGCGTTCCCCGACTTTGAGCGGTTCTACTCCGCGGATTTCCCCGCGGGCACTCCAATTTTAAAGTCTGCTGCGTCTACCGATTTCGCCACGTCCGCCTTTTTTCGCCGTTCCTAGCGCTCGTGCGATGCACCTATGTTGCACCTAGCGCCGAATCGTTCTTCGTCATCCTGAAAAACCACGTCTCCTAAAGCCTTGCATAGCTTATCTTTTCTCCACCACGAACTTTTTTGGGCACTGTTGCAAATAGTCGGTGGTGATAAACTTATCATCCCCTTTTGCTGATGGAGCTGCACATGAACCCATTCAAAGGCCGGCATTTTCAGCGTGACATCATTCTGTGGGCCGTACGCTGGTACT
>NZ_VPDX01000070.1:0-1821 GCF_013417475.1 Acinetobacter sp. YH12249
ATAATCAAGAAATCAATAAAAGAAGAATTGGAATTGAGCATGTATTTGGCAGCCTGAAAACCTTCAAAATCCTTGCTGAGCGTTATCGAAATAGAGGTAAAAGGCTTGGTTTGAGATTCAATTTAATTGCTGGAATCTACAACTTGGAACTGAGCAAAAAATGATTTATGAAAGAGGTCTAATATATTCAAATTTCTTGTCATTCGACATGACATCAAATTCAGCTTCAGATGCCTGCATTTGTATAGACAACTGCCCGGCTACAAATGCCAAGCCAAAATCAGCAGCATCAGGTCCGGTTTTTGGCATTTTAATTAAGACCAGACGCTTTTGAACTACATGAGCAGACAGATTTTGCAATCCATCCAGACTCAAGGCTACAGGGGATTTTGCATAAACCAGATAAACAAGGGCATAGGATTTGAGCAGGCTGAGTAACTCATTTTCTGTTTTAGGCTGATTTTCAATATCCAATAACAGTATTTTTTTCATATGCCCTCATGAGATTATTCTAATTTAGAAACATCTCATGACTATATAACACTTCGTGACCATTCCAATAAATATATCCTTTTTCAATCAACTCTTTAAGTAAAAGACGGATATCGGATTTTGGAAATAACTGCTCGAGCAAATCACGTAATTCATAAATATCTTTAGGCTTATTTCCCTGTAATTCGCGCAGCTTGCGTGCAACTTCGAGCTGTACCGGATCAATTTTATTAAAGTTTTTGAACAGGCCTTGCTGGGCAGACTGAATCGGAGATTGAGCAGGTTCAACAGCAGGCTCTTCAGGATTAAGCTTCGAGATCACCTGATTCAAAGCTGGTTTTTCAATGGGTACATGTTCATTGAGATCCAGCTGCACCCACTGTTTCAGCACTTTTTTACGGAAACTGATTTGCTCGTCATAACGTTTGACTATTTTCAGATTAATCAGCATGCCAACTACATGCTGGGCTTTGCCTGGTAAAACTTGCAGAATATTGGTGACAGAATTTTTTAAGGTTTCGAGCGTGGTCGGTTTACCACTCATCTTGCCGAGCGCATCACAATATTTTTTCACCAGCTGCAAAGCCGGTTTAGCTTTAATGGCTTCAATACTTGGCAACTGGATTTTGGGTTTATCTTGAGTCTCTGTTGATGCATCCTCTGGCAACACCTGAATCAGGCTGCAATCAATATCTGAAGCCTGTAGCATCTGCATTAGCATTTCACTGCTATCCATCGCAGAGATCAGCTCGACCTGAGTATCTGCTTCCAGCAAAGCCATCAACTGGCCCACAATCACGGCATATTCATATTCCTTATGCTCTGCTTCCGGGACATCCAGAATGATAATTTGTCCACTGCTGATCCAGCTCGCCAACTCAGTCAGTTCTTCTAGAGCAAACTCGAATTTTCCGGCACAGTTAAACAGATACAAGGTCGGATAATGTTCAACAATGTCACGTAACAGTTTGGCTGTAGGAAAGTTATTTTCGAGATCAAGAAGGACAACTTTTTGGCGCATAAGGCAAGATTAAAAACTGAGCTAGAAAAATACTATTAGAGTAGGAAGTGTGTGAAAGGTCAAATAGTTTCCTCCTTCCATGACGATATTTAGATTTTAAAGATCATCTTGGACGAAGTAAAAGTGGCGACTTGGTTTAGGTTTATCGAGCTTCACCTACTTAAAAGAAAACCCTCACGACTGATCTGACCCCCAAAAGTTAGACAGTAAGTTAGGCAATTTCTAAGAACTGATTTCTGTATTCTACAGGGGTCAGTCCTTTTAATTTAACCTTGATTCGCTCATGGTTATAATAGTGAATATATTCT
>NZ_VPDX01000006.1:0-154599 GCF_013417475.1 Acinetobacter sp. YH12249
ACTGAGGATCAGAAAGCTTGTTTGAATCGATGTATTTCATCCGCAGATTATGCACGAATGCTAAGAAATCCGGAGTGCAAATATTAACCAAAAAGAAGATCGTTTTTTGATTTATGAAAGAGATCTATTGTCGATTTACTCAAAGTGATGGGGTTTCAGGCACAACAGAAGAAAAAAGAAATTCAGTCCACATGTTCCACTAAATTATCTTTAGAGCACATTCATCCAGAAAAAGCTGAATTCAAGCTGCTTTTCGCTGCGGTTAAACTATTAGTAAAAAATCAGCCCAAACAATTTAACTCTCGAAACAATGCCTTAAAGTCCTGGCTAAAAGGAACTTCTGCCACTATCAAGCAGGTCATTGGCCAGTTAAAAAATTATCAGCTGATTCAGATTCAGGATCAAAAAGTAAGTTATGAGCTAAATCGGATGCACGAACTGTTAAAACTGGAAGTACTCAAACAATCGAAACCCATAGCGATTACTTTACCGAGTATTGCTGATATTCAGTTAAAGCCTCATTTACAGCGGGTCAAAATCTATAGTGATTATCTGGCGAAGAGTGAAAGTAGCCGTCCGGCCAAAACTGCAAGTTTATTAAATTCAGTACGCTCAATCTTAGGCTTAGAGCACCAGCAAGCAGCGCAAGATTTCATTCAGGTTTTAAAGAAGCAGGATATTCTCAAACAGGACAATAGCAAGCTGATTTATAACGGCCAGCTCATACAGGCTTGGGCTAATCTGGATGAGTCCTGCCTGATTCCAATGGCGATCCAACCGCATATCATCAATCAGCCAAACACTGAAATCTTATCTTAAAACAAAGACGTAAAAGTAATAAGTACAGAGAATAAAATAGTATTTCGCAAGCGGTGCTTGCCTTTTATAGCGGGCTTATGCAAATCTAATATAAGAACATAAAGGTTGAACTATGGAAAATACCGGAATCTGGGTGGCAGTTGTCATCATCGTTTTCGTACTGGGGTCTATTTTTGGTCTGCGTGTGAGTCCTAGAGAAAAGGCATTAGGACTCATGCGTGATAAAGCCCGCAAGATGGGCTTACATCCACGTCTGGTGGTTGCGCCGGACTGGACCAATATTCCCAAGGCGACTGAAAGTCGTGCCAGTATGGTGGCCTATTACAGTGTGCTGCTTCCAGATGCCCGTTTACCGCTGATGCGTGCCCGCGTGGTTGATAACAAACTTGAACTGGTGCATGGGGATGACAAATTTAAAGATTTTCCCATTGCATTAAAGGGCATTTATGCTATTGATATGCAGGCAAACTGTGTAGGACTCTATTGGGATGAAGAATCTGATCTTAGAGCCACACAACTTGATGACATCAAGGCACTATTACATTCTTTGGCTGAACTTTAATTTTAGAAATAAACAGGATTAAACGGTTAATATGGCGAACGCTCCTCGGTCCACATCAAAAAGCAGCACGGCGAAGTCTTCCGACGCTGGAAGTAAACGTGCCTTGGTGATTGTGGAGTCGCCTGCAAAAGCGAAAACAATCAACAAGTATCTCGGTTCAAACTACATCGTGAAATCCTCGGTGGGTCATGTGCGTGACTTGCCGACGGGCGGCTCTGCGAAAACTGCAGAGAAAAAACCGGTGACCCGAACCAAGCTGACTGAAGCAGAAAAAGCGGAAAAATCACAGCAGGCGTTGATTAACCGGATGGGTGTCGATCCAGAACATGACTGGAAAGCCAAATATGAAGTCCTTCCGGGCAAGGAAGGCGTAGTCGCTGAACTGAAAAAACTGGCATCGCAAGTCGATGAAGTGTATCTCGCAACGGATTTGGACCGTGAAGGGGAAGCGATTGCCTGGCATTTAAAAGAAGTGATCGGCGGCGATGATTCACGCTATCAACGTGTGGTCTTTAACGAAATTACCAAAAATGCCATTCAGGAAGCGTTTAAACAGCCCTCACGTCTAGATACCAATAAGGTCAATGCCCAGCAGGCACGCCGTTTCCTGGATCGTGTCGTCGGCTTCATGATTTCGCCACTGCTATGGGAAAAAATTGCCCGTGGTCTGTCTGCGGGGCGTGTACAGTCTGTCGCTGTAAAGCTGGTCGTGGAACGCGAACGTGAAATTCGTAAGTTCATTCCTGAAGAATACTGGCAGGTTTTTGCAGATACCAAATCCAAGAAAGATGATATTCGTCTGGAAGCGGTCAAGCAAAATGGCAAGACTTTAAAGCTGCATAATAAAGCTGAAACAGATGCTTTACTGAATCTGATTAAAGACGCTGAATATAAAGTTATTAGCCGTGAAGATAAGCCGACCAAGGTGAATCCAAGTGCGCCGTATATCACGTCTACCTTGCAACAGGCCGCAAGTACCCGTCTAGGTTTCTCGGTAAAGAAAACCATGATGCTGGCACAGCGCCTATATGAAGCTGGTTTCATTACCTATATGCGTACTGACTCCACCTTCCTGAGTGATGATGCAGTCAATATGGTGCGTGGTCATATCGAGTCTGAATATGGCGAGAAATATCTGCCAGCCAAGCCGAACCGTTATGGTAATAAAGCTGGTGCGCAGGAAGCCCATGAGGCCATTCGTCCATCCAATGTGGCATTGAAAGGCGATAGTCTGGCTGGAGTGGAACGTGATGCACAGCGTCTGTATGACCTGATCTGGCGTCAATTTGTAGCTTGTCAGATGACACCAGCAGAATATTTATCATCGACTATTTTAGTGGATGCGAATGGTGTTGAACTGAAAGCCAAAGGTCGTACTCTGGTATTTGATGGTTTCACCAAAGTTCGTGGCCAGAACAAATCTGATGATGATGTACTGTTGCCTGCTGTGAAAGTTGGTGAAGTGCTGAAGCTGGAAAAACTAGATCCATCTCAACATTTTACCAAACCACCGGCACGTTTTACTGAAGCATCATTGGTAAAAGAGCTTGAGAAAAAAGGTATTGGTCGTCCTTCGACTTATGCTGCCATTATCTCGACCATTCAGGATCGTGGTTACGTAAAACTGGAGAACCGTCGTCTCTTTGCTGAGAAGATGGGTGAGATCGTCACCGACCGTCTGGACGAAAGTTTCAACAACCTGATGAATTATGACTTTACTGCAGACCTTGAAGGTCAGCTGGATAAAGTGGCAGATGGTGAACGCAACTGGAAAGATCTGTTAGATAGCTTCTATGGTGACTTCAAAAAACGTCTGACCAATGCTCAGGGTGAAAACGGCATGCGCCGCAATCAGCCTGTAGAAGTTGAAGCTGTACACTGTAAAGAATGTGACCGTCCGATGCAGATCCGTACCGGAACAACGGGTGTATTCCTGGGCTGTTCGGGTTATAACTTGCCACCGAAAGAACGTTGTAAAGGTACATTGAACCTGACTCCGGTTGAATCTCTGGCAGCACTGTCTGATGATGATGCAGCAGAAACTGCTGACCTGATGTCGAAAAAACGTTGTCCAGTCTGTGGCACTGCAATGGACAGCTATGTGATTGATGGCGGCCGTAAACTGCATATCTGTGGTAATAACCCGGACTGTACAGGTTATGAGCTGGAAGAAGGCGAATTCAAGATTAAGGGTTATGATGGCCCAACCATTCCATGTGATAAATGTGATGGTGAAATGCAGCTGAAAACTGGCCGTTTTGGTCCATATTTTGCCTGTACCAGCTGTGAGAATACCCGTAAAGTCTTGAAGAATGGTCAACCTGCGCCTCCGCGTGTTGATCCGATCAAGATGGAACACTTACGTTCAACCAAGCATGATGATTTCTTTGTTCTGCGTGATGGTGCCGCCGGTCTGTTCCTGGCCGCGAGCAAGTTCCCGAAAGTCCGTGAAACTCGCGCACCGAAGGTTGCAGAACTGCGTACTGTAGCGGATCAGCTAGATCCAAAATATCAGTTTATTTTGCAGGCACCAGATGTGGATCCTGAAGGAAATCCAACCTTGGTGAAATTCAGCCGTAAGAACCAGTCTCAATATATTGGTTCGGAAACCCCTGAAGGCAAGCAAACCAAATGGTCGCTGGTCTATCAGGATGGCAAATGGGTTGAGGCCTAAGCTATAAGACATCAAGAAAATGCTGACGAAAGTCGGCATTTTTTTATGACTAAGTATTTTTGATCAACACAGTTCTAGGATATTCTAGGCGTTAAATAATAAAAGATTAAAATAGGAATCATGCATGACTTGGCTAGATAAATTCCTGTTCTTAAGTATCGGATTAGGATCTATCCTCTATTTCATGCTTAAAAAGATTAATGAAATGGGTATTCCTATGGACCGGGGAATGCTGATGATTCTGGTGATTATTATGTCACTGGTTAGTTTGAGCTGTGTTTTATATCTGCGCTCTGAAGATCAAAAAACGAAACAAAAATAAAATTTAAATTAACTCTCTATTGGCGTGTTCATATGTGGAAAAAGATCCGAATCCTGATTTTATTGATGATTTTGTTTGTGGTGGCAGTAAATGCTTATCGAGATCAGAATCAGGACTGGAACAAACCAATCTTTGTTCTGTTGCATCCGATCAATGCAGATGGATTGGCGACCACACAGCAATATATCCAGCAATTGTCTGCTCAGGATCTAAAAGGAACACAAGAATATCTGGAAAAAGCGGCCCAGCAGTACCGTGGACAGCCCACTTATTTTTATTTTAATCTGGGGCGTGAACTTAAAGAATTGCCGCCTAAAGTGCCGGAGCAGGCCTCCTTACTTGGCAATATTTTATGGAGTCTGAAATTCCGTTTCTATGCCTGGCAACAGCAGCAAGGTTCAGATCCTTCATCGAATGTTACTCTCTTTTTAAATTATTATGATCCTACACACACCCAGCAATTAAAACATTCAACGGCTCTGCAAAAAGGCCGAATCGGTTCAGTCAATCTATTTGCTTCAAGCAGACAGTCTGACCAGAATAAGATTGTCCTAGTGCATGAATTACTGCATGCCTTTGGCGCTTCAGATAAATATGATCTCGCCACAGGCCAGCCGATATACCCAGTGGGTTATGCCAATCCCAATCAGCAGCCTTTATTTCCCCAAACCAAAGCTGAGCTGATGGCAGGGCACATTCCGGTATCGCAAAGTACCAGTAAAATGCCGGAATCTTTAAATCAGACCCTGATTAATGAAATCACGGCGATTGAACTTGGCTGGAAAAAATAATTAACAAAGTGCTAAATAAACCGGCATAACTTACTATTTTTATAGATAAACTCAGTGAATTTCTAACAAATTTCTCCATGATTTAAGAGCATAATCAAAGTCATAGCCAATGACTTGAGAAGAATATGAAGACTGTTGGAAATGATCTTGTTCGGCATCAATTGCATGAAAACCGTAAATGGTATTTAGGCCTGGGTGCCTTATTAGTGTTATTTGGAATCGTACTGTTAACGTCGCTGCCTTTTGCCACCTTATCCATCGTATTCCTGTTTGGTGTCCTGATGATGATAGGTGGAGTGGTTCATCTGATCGCCGGGATTAAAATCTTCGATGGGGCATTTCGCTGGCTCTGGCTGCTATTCGGTATTATCTATTTTATTGCGGGCTATTATGCCTTTAGCACGCCAGCGAAAACTGCGATTGTACTGACCAATCTGCTTGCGATTGCTTTGCTTGTGGCGGGAATAATTCGCATCTTCAATGCTTTTATCTTTAAAGCATTCCGTGGCTGGGGCTGGACTTTATTTTCCGGGATTTTAACTTTAGCTACAGGTATCCTGATTCTATTGTCACCGAATGCACCGTTCTGGGTTCTGGGCGCTTTTCTGGCAATCGATCTTTTGTTCCAAGGGATTAACTATTTGACTTTGGCTTCCTATATCAAACATCGTGTGCCAAAAAGCTCCGCAGATCTTTAAGTAAGATCAGTATAAAAAAGAGTGCGAATCAGCGCTCTTTTTTATTGGCATGTTCAGCTTTGCCTGTAAGATGGGTATGCACTTCAAATTAGTATAAAACCTATCACGCGGCCGATCATATTCATGAAAACCTTTGTTCTAGCGCCAGATTCTTTTAAGGAAAGTATGACTGCTGAGCAGGCCTGTCAGGCGATGCAGCGTGGTATTTTGCAGGTCTTTCCTGACGCAAATTGTATTACTGTACCCATGGCAGATGGTGGTGAGGGAACTGTAGATGCATTAATCTCAAGTCTAAAGGGTGAACGAGTAACGTGCCGAGTTACAGGGCCATTAGCCAGTCAGTCGATCGGAACTTATTTTGGATTGGTTAATGCAGGTCAGACCGTAGTGATTGAAATGGCCAAGGCCAATGGCATTCATCTGCTCGAAGCTACTCGGCGTAATCCCATGTTGACCTCGACTTATGGCACAGGGGAAATGATCAAACAGGCGCTAGATCTTGGCGTAAAGAAAATCATTATTGGGCTCGGTGGTAGTGTTACCAATGACGGTGGTGCCGGTATGGCTCAGGCTTTGGGAACCCGATTCTTAAATACTGCGGGAGAATCAATTCAGGTCTGTGGTGGTAATCTGGATCAGATTGATCAAATTGATTTTTCCCAACTCGATGCTCGTTTAAACAATACGGAAATCTTGATCGCTTCAGATGTGAATAATCCGCTCTGTGGGTCGAATGGTGCTTCAGCGATCTTTGGGCCGCAGAAAGGTGCAACATCGGAAATGGTGCAACAACTGGATCGAAATCTAAGTCATTTTGCTGATCTGGTTGAAGCAGGTTTAGGTATTTCTAAAAGAAACATTCCAGGTGCTGGTGCAGCCGGTGGGTTAGGTTTTGGGCTGATGGCGTTTGCAGGAGCAAAGCTGCAATCCGGTGTAGCGTTAATTATGGAACAGAATAAACTGGCACAAAAAATTGCGAATGTAGATTATGTTTTCACTGGCGAGGGCAAGATTGATCATCAGACTGCTTTAGGAAAAACACCATTTGGTGTGGCTCAGGTCGCCCAGCAATTAAATAAACCGGTAATTGCGTTTGCAGGTTTGGTCGGTGAGGGGATTGAGTCACTGTATCAGGTTGGTTTTAGTCAGATTGTCGGGATTAATCCACCAGATTATTTATTGGAAGAAGCCTTAAAGAATGCAGAAATCAATCTGGAAAAAGCGGTTGTTCAAACTGTTCAAAATATTAAGGAACAGGGTGTTTGAGTAAGATGGTCATTGCCGCAAAAGCTTTATAAAAAGACAAATATAAACGCGTAAGCAGATTTTACTTTTCAGGGATGAGAAGCCTCAAAATATATTTTGAGTTTGTAAGGTAACAAAAATCCTTTGCTGGATTTAGGGTATATCCCTATACATCAATCCAGCGGAAGGCATCCATGCCGTCAACCCTATAGCTCATTAAGAATAAAAGTTCGCCCTGTTCCAGAGCAGCTCAAAGCTATAATAAGAGTGATCTGTTAAACTACACCTATCCACAAATTGATGAGTGACCATGAGTTTAGCCTCCCTGATAGATGAATTAAATCCGCAACAAAAGCAAGCTGCGACAACAGAAGCAAAGCACAGTTTGGTTTTGGCTGGGGCAGGCTGTGGCAAGACCAAAACTATCGTGGCACGTGCAGCTTATCTGATTGATCAAGGCGTACCAGCGAATCAAATTCAGATTCTGACCTTTACACGTCGTGCGGCGAGTGAAATCGTGGCACGGGTGGAACTGGCACTCGGTGAACAGGCCAAAGGCTTACGTGCATCAACGTTTCATACCTTCTGTATGTATCTGCTGCGCCGGATTCCAAAGGCTTTTGGACTGGAACAGTTTTCAATTATTGACCGTGATGATCAGCTGATGATGTTCCGCCTGATTCGTGGGCGTGATGACAAGAAAAATCCAAATTACTTGCCGAAGCCACAGGAACTCTGTGATTTATATTCCTTTGCGCGGAATACCCGGCAGAAACTGAGTCTGGCTTTGGAAAAGCAGATGCCAGAATATCTGGCACTCAAAGACCAGATTGCCGACATTATGAAGGAATATGAAGCGCGTAAGTGTGCGCGTAGCTTTCTGGATTATGATGATATCCTCGCTGTGGTGGCGACTGCTTTGGCACAGTCTGAAGGGCTAGTGGAATATGTGTCCTCAATTTGTCGGCATATGCTGGTGGATGAAATGCAGGATACTAATCCATTGCAATGGGCATTGCTGGAACCGCTAAAAGATCAGATCAGTCTGTTTTGTGTTGGCGATGATGCACAGTCGATTTATGGTTTCCGTGGTGCTGATTTTGAAAATATTCACCATTTCAAGGAACGGGTACCGGATGCAAAAATTTTTAAACTAGAAAAAAATTACCGCTCAACTCAGGAAATTCTGGATCTATCTAACTGGCTGCTGGATCAGTCTGAAATCAAATATGACAAGCGTCTGGATGCGCATCGCGGTGAAGGCATCAAGCCAAAGATGCATATTTTCCCGAATGAGTTTGATGAAGCGAAATGGATCGCGATTGATATAAAAGAGCGGCATTACTTGCAAGGCAGCAAATGGTCCGATCACATGGTGCTGGTACGTTCCAGTTATGCAGCGCGACATATTGAAGCAGCTTGTATCGCGGCCAATGTTCCGTATCGATTCATCGGCGGGATGAAACTGTTAGAAACTGCGCATGTGAAAGATCTGCTCAGCCTGTTGCGTGTGGTGGCGAATCCTCTGGATGATATTGCCTGGATGCGCTTTTTGACCTTATGGAATGGTGTGGGTGATGTCGGGGCGAGTAAGCTGTCTCAGCAGCTTTTAGCTGAGCCAGAGATGGATATCATTGCCGACAAGCTAAAAAAATTTGGCAAGATTCCACTGGAAACCATTCTGATTATGAAGCAAATGGCGGTACTCAAAACCGAAGTACAGGCCTGTGTTGGTCTGGCAGTCCAAGCCATTGAAGCACAATTGGCCGAGAACTATAAAAAAGACTGGAATCGCCGTCAGGGAGATTTTGAATTGGTAAAACAGCTGGCTTCCAAGCATGCTCAAGTGAGTGAGTTTCTGGAAGAGTATGTGCTCGATCCGGTCTCTATTTCCGAAATTGAACGCCAGTCGGATACGGATGTGGTGACCCTCATTACCATTCACTCGGCCAAGGGTACGGAACAGAAAGTCTGTTATGTAGCCAATGTCACTCCGGGACAATATCCGCATGCACGGGCGCAAGGGGATTTTGATGATGTCGAGGAAGAGCGGCGGGTATTGTATGTGGCGTTGACTCGTGCACAGAATGAACTGATTCTGACCAAGCAAAACCTGAATCACTGGGCGCGTGAAACGGTGGATGAGCAGGGGCGTAAAATTGAAAGCTATTTTCTCAATGATTTGACCCGGAATTTATGTATCACAGAAACCCATTACAAAACCCGTCAACAGACTGTGAAAAGTGCTTTAATTGAGCGCCAGTCGATTAATTTAGATTTTGGGATTGATCTCGATTAAACTATCTCTTCTGGGTTTGACGCAAAAAGTAGAGTAGGCACGTGCTTTTTGATTATTTTTGCCTATCTTCTTAAGGTTATCCGATGAAAATTTTAGTTCGTAACTTGGCGCGCACTGTAACAGAAGCTGAATTGCTGACCCTGTTTCAGCAATATGGTACTGTTGAGTCTTGTACGCTGGTCATGGATGCAGAAACAGGCAAGTCTAAAGGTTTTGCCTTTGTAGAAATGCCACATGGCCGTGAAGCTGTTAAAGCGATTAAAGGTTTAAATACACTGCGCCTGCATGGTCAGGGGATTCGTGTGAAGCAAGCTGAAGAAAAGCCACAGGCTTAAATAACAGCTGATAAAAAAGAGCATGTATGATGCTCTTTTTTTTGCCTTTAAAAAGGCCTAGATTTTTACTGAAGGGTTAATATCAGCAGTCTGAAGTATCAAGATCATGCAGAATAGATCGACAGCGTAGACAATCTTGCATTGCGTAATGCGAGCGGACGTTTTACTTTATAAGAGCCAAAATTTGTTTTAATGCTTAGGAAATCTCGATGACACGAGTTGCTCGCTATCATGCGGACCGTACCAATCAAAAACTTTATTTCGCCCGTATGGCCTGTCAGCAGGCTGAACAGACTGATCATGTGCAGCAGGCACAAGCTCATCGTGAAGCTGCCGTATTCCATCTGCATGGGGCGCTGCTGGCCTTTTTGCAGGAACTGGTACGCTATTACCGTCTGAATGACCTGAGCCCGACGCTGAAATCGATTGAAGAGCTTATGGCGGCTAAGGGGCAGGTATCACCTGAAGTGACCGTATTACAGCATTTATCCAAAGATGGTTTTCTTGCTGAACTGAAACGTGCTTACCGTCTCTGCCAATATGCGCCAGAGCCAAGTTCGCCACAACCCGAAGATGAAACTTCTTCAAATCTCATCATTAAAGTCACACAGACACCACAAGCCTGGTTACCTGATACTGCTATATTACGAGAATGGCATCGTGACCTGACGCAGCTTATTGATGGTTTTCGTAATGAGATGGTTGAATTTTAATCTGATCAGCTGTACTTGAAATTGCGATTATTAACCCTATATCAATTACTCTAATGATGCAAAGTGCAATCGCTCTTTGCCACCATGTTGAACATGGAGGATATATGTCTATAGAACAGTTGAAAGATTTATTTGGTAATCAAGACGCGATTTTGGAACTCGTTCAACTTGAAGGTGGCGCGTTGGCATTACGAAATGCGGGCTCAAAAAAACAGCCATTAGTCATGATTCAGTTTAATGACGAGGTGAAAGCCCTGTTGGGTGATCAAACGCCTGTGATTGCACAACACATGATTCAGGCTGCTTTATATGGTTTGCTGGAACAGCAGGTCAATGAATGGCAAGCTGAAGTTGTGGATGAAGAGCCCAAATATATGAGTTAAATTGCCTACCCTGGCGAGCAGGAAAGCACACTTGAAGTGTGCTTTTTTTGTGTTTATAAAATGAAAAAAATAGAGAATAAGAGAAAAAATTAAGTCTATTAAACAGAAAAGTAATCTGAAATTTTATGGTTTGCCGATGTGATAAATTCCAGTCCAATCAATAAAAAAGAAGTTGCCAATTTTGACAACTTCTTTAAGAAATCAGCCTGAATAATGCGTAGGCGGATGGTTATGCGCAATCTCGATCTGGTTCAAAATATGATTGCTCATATTTCTCGCCATCTCCTCTTTGGCATAGTACACCTCGCCAATATTATCACGGCGAATGACTTCAGCTTCTTCTTTGCTTTCTGCACACAGCAGGATCTGAATAGCAGGGTTTAGGGTCTTGGCAATATCCACGATTTTGTGGATATCGATAATATCCATCGGTGAGATCACCAGCAGACGTGCATGCTGAATATGAGCTTGAATCAGCACACCAGGTTCGGTTGCGACACCAGAAACTGCCGCAATGCCTTTTTTACGCAAGTTCTCTACGATCTCACGGTTTTCTTCGGCAATGACTACCTTAATATCTTGCTCCATTAGAGATAAAGTAATTCGACGACCGACTTCACCATGACCCACAATCACCACCTGATCACGCAGATAGTCCTGCGAGACCTCATCCGGTAGCATGGCAAGCGGATCACCACTACGCTCCAATAAGCGCGCCAGAGACGAACGTTCGCGGATCCATTTTTGTACCGGTTCTACTGCTGAGAAAATAAACGAGTTCAGGGTAATCGAAATCAGGGCACCCGCTAGAATCAGGTTTTGTCCATCGAGTGACAATAGATTTAGCGATACACCAAGTGCGGCCAGAATAAAAGAGAATTCACCGATTTGTGCCAGAGATGCACCGACGGTGAGTGCCGTATTGATTGGGTAGCGGAAGAACAGCACCAGTGCCATCGCTGCGATGGTTTTACCAATCATGATAATACCGAGCACCGCCAACACATGAAGTGGCTGATCCATCAGGATACGCGGATCAAACAGCATACCGACGGACACAAAGAACAGAATCGAGAAGATTTCACGCAGCGGTAAGGTTTCTTCTTCGGCACGGTGGCTGAAGTCAGACTCTTTCACTACCATCCCGGCAAAGAACGCACCGAGTGCCATGGATACGCCAAAGACCTTATAAGCCCCAAAGGCAATCGATACGGCTGCAGCTACGACGGTTAAGGTAAATAGCTCACGTGAGCCTAAACGTGCCACCACCTGCATGATCATTGGCACTAAACGTTTACCAATAATCAGCATGAAAGCAATAAAGCCGGCTACTTTGAGCAAGGTAATGCCTAAGGTGATCCAGACATTCTGATCGCTACTACTGCCTTCCAGAGCCTGACCACCGAGCAGTACTGCAGTTGCGGGTAATAATACCAGTGCCAGCACCATAACCAGATCTTCAACTAGAAGCCAGCCGACTGCAATTTTCCCGTTAATGGATTCGAGCAGGCCACGATCACCCAGGGCTTTGAGAAGTACAACAGTACTGGCACAAGACAGGCTTAAACCAAAGATCAAGGCAGAGCCAAAATTCCAGCCCCAGAGCATGGAGACCCCGACCCCGAGCAGTGTCGCGACTGCAATCTGCAAGACTGCACCCGGCAAGGCAATACGCCTGACCTGCATCAGGTCATTCAGAGAAAAGTGCATCCCGACACCAAACATCAGGAACATGACGCCAAGTTCGGCCAGCTGGTTCGCCAGATGCACATCTCCAACCACGCCTGGGGTGTTCGGGCTAATCAGAATCCCGGCAACCAGATAACCAATCAGTGGGGGAAGGCGTAGACGTGCAGCGATATAGCCAAAAACCAAGGCCAAGCCAAAACCGACAGCTAACAGGATAATGAGCTCTACGTCATGTGGCACTAAACACTCCTTTAAAATAAATTTTATGAAATTTCAGTTTTTTATGGGAAATAAGCACAGAAAATGCCAGAAGAAACAGAAAGTTTATCAAGCCGCATAAAAAAAATGCAAAAAAAAACGACCGGGAAGGTCGCTTTTTTCAAAAAACTAAAATTATTTGATTTTAGCTTCTTTGAAGATTACGTGTTGACGGATTTTTGGATCAAATTTTTTGATTTCCATTTTTTCCGGCATAGTACGTTTGTTCTTAGTAGTGGTATAGAAATAACCTGTACCAGCTGAAGAAACTAAGCGAATCTTATCACGCATTGTCCTGACTCCTTACTTAGATCTTTTGACCTTGAGCACGAAGGTCAGCAACAACCTTTTCAATGCCCAATTTGTCGATAATACGCATACCTTTAGTGGTTAAACGAAGACGTACAAAACGTTTTTCGCTTTCTAACCAGAAACGGTGGTGGTGCAGGTTCGGCTCGAACCGGCGCTTAGTTTTGTTGTTGGCGTGTGAGACGTTGTTACCAACGACTGGACGCTTGCCGGTAACTTGGCAAACCTTAGACATGGTGTAACTCCATTGATTTAGCCAACAGCAAATCTGTATGGCCAGTCAAAAATAAACGGATTGAATTCATTCAAGGGGCGTTTTATATCAAAAATGCGCTTAAAAGACAAGCGATTTTGTCTAAAACGAAGCATGAGCCCGTGTGATAGCTCATGCCTTGATCATTTATCGAAGAAGTGTCTTCGAAATCAGCTTATGGATCGGCTTATTAAACGGAGGCAGAATGTATTTCAAGCTATACAGCTTAGGATTCGACATTACAGACCGTTCATGCGACAAACTGAAGAAGCCTTCTGGCCCATGATATTTACCCATACCGGAAGCACCGACACCACCAAATGGCAGGTCATCCTGTGCGACATGGGTTAATACAGTGTTTTGCCCGAAATGCCCTGAATGGGTACGCTGTGCGACATAATCAGCACGCGCCTGATCAAAGTCGAAATAGTATAATGCAAGTGGACGCGGACGGCTATTAATAAAGTCGATAACGTCGTCAATTTGATCATATTCCATGATCGGCAGGAGCGGCCCAAAGATTTCATGCTGCATGATCTGCATGCTTGGCATAACATTGGTCACGATGGTCGGTGCAATTTTACGCAGGTCTGCTGGCGATTCATTACGTGGATTGATTTCAATAATCTGCGCGCCTTGCTCACGGGCATCATCCAGATAACCTTGCAAACGATTGTACTGCTTGTCATTGATAATCGAGGTGTAATCCTGATTATGGCTGATGTCCGGATACATGCTTTCGACACAGGCTTTAAAATGATCGATAAACTCGGCAGTTTTGCCACGCGGCAGGAACATATAATCCGGTGCCACGCAGGTTTGGCCCGCATTCCAGAGCTTGCCCACGGCAATACGCTGAGCTACATCACGCAGGTCAATGGATGGATGCACTAGTACAGGGGATTTGCCACCCAGTTCCAGAATCACAGGTACCAGATTTTCCGCAGCTGCTGCCATCACGGTTTTACCGACAGCCGTTGAGCCGGTAAAAATCATCTTGTCAAAAGCCAGTCGGCAGAAGGCATCAGATACCGTACCGCCACCATTCACCACGGCAACCAGTTCTTTAGGAAAGGCTTCAGCTAAGGCTTTTTCCAGTACCTTGCCAAAAGCAGCCGATGAACTGGAAATTTTGATCATGGCATGGTTGCCCGCAGCTAACGCACAGATCAGAGGACCAATGGATAATAATAAAGGGTAGTTCCACGGTGCGATGATGCCGATCACGCCTAGAGGTTGATACTGTACCCAGGCTTTTGCCGGCTGGTGAATAATACCGACATGACGCTTGGACGGTTTCATCCAGCCGGTCAGGTTTTTGCTGTAATATTTAATATGTTCAAGACAAGTCAGTAACTCGCCAATTTTGGTTTCCCCGATAGAGCGGTTACCATAGTCTTGATTAATTGCATCGGCAAATTGATCTTGATACTTAACTAAGATACGCTTAAGCCGAGCTAAACGATCGATACGTTCCTTTGCAGTCGGCAGTGGGTAGCGTAAGTAGGCGTATTTTTGTTGAGCCAGAATTTCATTGAGGTGCTGGCTATCAAGAAAATGTGGTGTCATTGAAGTTGTTTTTGTGTGACTGTTCATGCCGCACTACCATTATTCAAAATCGATTAATTAATTTTTAGAGCAAATACTCTAATTAGTCAAGTTACTTTGTGTGTTAGTCTACTAATGCATGAACTGAATGGTTATTTTAGGATGTCCCAAACCAAAACGTTAAAAACCAAAGAGCGTATCTTACAGCTCAGCTTGCAGTTGTTTAATGAACGTGGCGAACGATCTGTAACCACCAACCATATTGCTGCTGAACTCGGCATGAGTCCGGGTAATCTGTATTATCACTTCCGTAATAAAAATGAAATTATCAAGGAACTGATGGAGCAGTATCAGCATCAGACGCTGGAAATGCTGGCACTTCCGGAAGACCGTGCTCTGGATGCCAATGACAAGATTCATTATTTTCAGGTACTGAGCAGTCAGCTTTGGGCTTATCGTTTTCTGCACCGTGACGTATACCATCTGGTCGAAAATAACGAAGATTTCCGCAAGCTTTATCCGCGTTTTGCCGGACAGGTCATGCAGCAGGGACAAAAAATTTATAAAGCCTTCGTAAATGCCGGCCTGATGGAAATGACCGATTCAGAAATTGAAGCGCTGATTATTAACCTCTGGATCGTACTGACCAACTGGACCAACTTCCTGTATATGTCGGGACATATTACCGATTCCAACACTCTGGAAGAAAAATGGGTCTGGCAAGCACTGCGTCAGATGGTGTTCCTGGAAGGTGCTTATCTGCGTGGTGAAAGCCGTCAGACGTATGAAAGCTTACTTAACTCGTTCGGTTCCTCAGAGCTGTTTGCCAGTCTGTCGTCGCCTAAACCGCCTGAATCTGAACAAACTATTCAGAATATCTAAGAAACGCGTTAGAATACTCGGCTTATTTTTTTAATTTAACTAATTAGTGACCTTAACCAACATGAATATGACGACTGCTAATACCGCACGTTTATTGATTACTTGTGAAGACAAGCCAGGCATCGTGCAGGCTGTTTCAAGCTTCTTGTATCATCAGGGTGCCAACATTACGGCGCTTGATCAATACGCGACAGCAGCGCAGGGCGGACGTTACTTCATGCGTGTTGAGTTTGAACTGGACAATCTGCAAAGCCGTAAAGAAAGCCTGTTGCAGACTTTTGCTGCCAATGTTGCAGAGCGCTATGGCATGCACTGGCGTCTGGCACTGGTCAGTGATGTGAAAAAGGTCGGTATTCTGGTTTCTAAAGTCGACCATGCGTTGCTAGAGCTGTTATGGCGTCATGCACGCGGCGGTCTGCCATGTGAAATCACTAAAGTGGTATCTAACCACGAAACTCTACGTGAATCAGTAGAAAACTTTGGTATTCCGTTTGAAGTGGTTCCTGTGACCAAAGAGAACAAACGTGAAGCCTATGCACAGATTGATGAACTGATGCAGGGCAACGATCTGCTGGTATTAGCCCGTTATATGCAGATTCTCGATGAAGAGTTCGTAAGTAAATGGGAAATGAAAGTGATCAATATTCACCATTCATTCCTGCCAGCGTTCGTGGGTGCTAATCCTTACAAACAGGCTTATGACAAAGGTGTAAAACTGATCGGTGCAACTGCACACTATGTGACAGCTGATCTGGATCAGGGTCCAATCATCGAGCAGGATGTAGAGCGTGTGAACCATGACTTTACTGTTGAACAGCTGCGTGAATTGGGTCAGGATGTTGAACGTAATGTGCTGGCACGTGCAGTGAGATGGCATCTGGAAGACCGTGTGATTGTCGACGGCAATAAAACTGTCGTGTTCCAATAAGCGCTTGCATCTCGGTTTAAAAAAGGCATACTTTAAGTATGCCTTTTTTTGTTTGAAACAAAAATAATGGAGAAAAGTGGGATTAGTAGTTGCAAATGAAAACACTTCTCATTTATTATTGGCGTACTTTAATTGTGCTAACCGATGAGCTTGATAGTTTGTTTCGCATCATCTCTTCGAGGTAAATAGATTTAATGAGTCAAGTTGCTGCTCCCATGACACCACCACCGTCAAATCAGATGAAAAAGAAAGTCGTTTCTATTCTGGCTGCGGTTCTAGTTGGACACGTGGGTCTCTTATGGGCAGTCAGCCAGATGGAAGCACCTGAACTGAAACAGGTCGATAAAGAACCTTTAAAGGTTCGTTTCGTCAAACTTCAGGAAGCCCCAAAACCTTTACCACCGAAGCCAAAGCCGCCAGAGCCTAAACAAGAGCCACCAAAGCCGAAAGAAGTTAAAATTGTAGAAAAACCGCTGCCACCGCCACCCAAAAAAGTAGAAAAAATTGAGCAGGTGAAAAAAGCAGAAACGCCTAAACCTGTTACTGCACCGCCAGTTGAAGCCAAACCGGCACCAAGTCCAGTGGTTCCTGCGGTCGTGACTGAAACTAAAAAAATGGCACCTGCACCTGTGCCGGTTGCGCCACCCGCACCTGTCGCACCGCCGACTCCACCTGCACCGCCAGCACCGAAAAGTGTTGCAATTGGCGGCGGCGTATCTTGGCAGCGTGCACCAAAAGTGTCGCTCTCGGCAGGAGAGTTAAAATCAGCCTGTTCGCTAGTGGTGGATGTATCTGCAAATGAGCAGGGGAAAGTGGTCTCTGCGACCGCACGAAATTCGAGTTGTAGCCCGGCCGTTACGCGCAAAGTTGAATCAGCGGTACGTCGTGCACAACTGACCAAATATGTTGAAAATGGTGTGGCTTATCCAACCCGTGTGGAACAGCCTTTCGATTTTCAGATTACCAAATAACGGCTAACCCATTAGGAGTTCGAATATGAACTTTTCAGTTTATTGGCAACACGCTGATGCAGTCAGTAAAACACTGTATTTCGTGTTATTGGCAATGTCGATTGCGACATGGACCATTTTTGTGCTGCGTTTAATGGGCACTCGCCAACTTAAACAGATTGCCTATGCTCAATTATCTAAAGCATTAGGACAATTGAAAAATAAAATGACTCCTTTGGCATTTGAACAACGTAAAGCTGTAGCTGAGCAGGCTTTATTGCGTCAGATCGCATTAGAAAAAGGTAATGCGGAAAAAGGTGTATCTGTCTTGGGTACCATCGCTTCAATTTCACCCTTTGTCGGTCTGTTCGGTACAGTATGGGGGATCTTCCACGCACTGGTTGCCGTGGGTAAGAGTGGTCAGGCAGGTCTGGCACAAGTAGCCACTCCAGTGGGTGAAGCGCTGATCATGACCGGTCTGGGTCTGGCTGTGGCGATTCCTGCAGTACTTGCATATAACATCTGTGTACGTGTCAACCGTACTTTAAGCAATGAACTGCAAGACCATGCGCATAGCTTATTGATTGATACCATGTTGCAGCAGGACTCTTCTGCAAAGAAGGCTGATGCGAAAGTAACACAAGACAGTTTAGTTGGAGGTCAAGCTTAATGGCTTTTCAATTGGGTGAAGACAACGATACAGGCATGAATGAGATGAATCTCATTCCCCTGATCGACATTATGTTGGTATTGATGATCATCTTTCTGGTGACAGCGACCGTTGCGAACCCATCAATTCCATTAACCTTGCCGCAAACCACTGCAGAAATTATTGACCTGCCACCTGAAAATGTCACCATCAGCATCAATGCCAAAGGTGATGTAGCGTGGAATGGTGATGTACTGACCCTGGATCAACTTGAAACCCGTTTCAATGAGGCGAGCCAGGCACAGCGTCAACCGACCATCGTATTGAAAGCAGATAAAGAATCACGTTATGACACCGTTGCTCAAGTGATGTCACGCGCGAGTGGAGCCGGACTCAGCGATATTGCCTTTGCAACCGATAATTAATTTTTTGCTCTCAAATAAAAAAGCGACTGAGATCAGTCGCTTTTTTATTGCCTTAATTTAAGAGGGCATTCAATTCAGCAGAACCAGTTTAATGGGTTTTAAGCAGCGTCATAAACTTATGTTGTAATTTGTTCAGCTTGGGCGGAATCGCGAAATTACAGTAGCCCTGATTCGGATTCTTGGCAAAGAAATTCTGGTGATATTCTTCAGCAGGGTAGAAAGTCGGTGCAGGGCTAAGTTCAGTCACAATATTCAATCCTTCAGCTTTCAATGAGTCTATTGTGAGCTGTGCAGTTTCTTTCTGCTCATCATTAAAATAATAAATCACAGAACGATACTGCGTGCCGACATCATTGCCCTGACGGTTTAATGTCGTTGGATCATGGGTTGCGAAAAAGACTTCGAGCAACTGACTATACGTAATCTGATTTTCATCGAAATCGATCAGGATCACTTCGGCATGATTGGTATCACCGCCGCAGACTTGCTCATAGGTCGGATTAGGATTTTGTCCACCCGCATAGCCGCTGACGACCTTCTGTACGCCCTGAAGCTGTAAAAATACTGCTTCGGTACACCAAAAGCATCCACCACCAAATAGTGCTTGTTGCATGGTTAAGTCCTCATCATTGTAGAGTGCTGATTATTGAATGTTCATATGAGTATGAAAGATATAAAGCCTGCACGACACAGGTTTTTTGTAGTCAAAACTTAGTGAGGCTGTACTGCACTTTCTAACTGAATGAGTAAATTGCCATGACGGTCCATTAATTTCAGGGTTTTACCATAGACCTGATAATGAGTCACTTTGCTCAGTGTCTCCTTAAATTTCTGATCCAGACCTGCATTATCCAGACAAGCCATTTCGGTACTCGCCATCTGGCTTAAGTTAAGGGTGTCTTTGCCGGCAGTGTAGCTGCCCATTATACGGTTACAGCCATCTGCGCCAGACACGCGTTGAGTCGCTGCATCGAATTGCAGACTTGGAATATTGCGTGCTGTCGGTGCTGTAGTAATTTCGGTATTACCAATCTGGTTCACAATCCAGGTGCGATTTTGCAGGAGCTGTAAATTATTTTCAGTTTTGACTGATGAGGTACTCGGTACGGTTTCACAACCTGACATAGCAAAGACTGAACCTAAAATCATGATTGCTGTTAATTTTTTTAGCATGAGAGAGACTCTAATTCTGAGTTAGCTATTTGTATATAAACAAAAAAATGCAATATATGCCAGTTGATTTTGTATCTTTCTTTAAGTTGGATAGCTTAGAAAATTATCTGGAACTCGGCTCAGGTAGGCCTTGACGCAGGCGTTGTGAATACTCCTGACTGGAGATCTGACCGATATCTTTAACCCGTGGATTAACGTGTGCACGCTGATACCAGGTTTGTATATCCCAGCGCTGATCTAGCGCTTTTAAATCATATAGATAATCGGGTAAATATCCAGAAGCCAGCAGACGGTAATCTGAAGGAAGCTGTTGTTGAGATACTGCCTGAGCCATATCAAAGACCAGCGTCGTGCAGTTACTGCTCAAGGTGTTATACCATTTAGGTTCTTTGGCCAGTTCATCAGCCTTACGCAGATATTCTTTAAATAGGGCCTGAGCTTCTGCTTGCGGCATTTTGACCGGAAAAAAGTAAACCTGCTCACCACGAATATTGCTACGCGTATATACAATATCTTTCTCATCTGAGGCGACCAAACTCAGTTCATATTTTCGGAAGAAGCCACCAATAGCAGAAAATTTCTCATCCTTTTCTTTGCGAATTTCGATCGAGAAGGCGAGCGGTTTCTGATTGGCAAAATCAAAACTGACCAGCGTATGGGCAATTTTAGGTCCCATCCAGTAAGAGGTAATAATGTTTACCCCGGTAATGTCGTTTAGATCAAAACTCCGGCTTTCCCAGCGTTCGGTATATTGCCCCTCTGCTTGCCAGTCAAAATTACGGATATTGTGCAAGGTGACTTGATTGCCTTGCTGCTCATAGGAGAGCAGTCGGGAAACTTCAGGATTCCAGTCACGATCCTGACGAGGTTCTATGCTTAAATAAGCCAGTAAGCTGACCAGAAAGGCTAGCAGATAAAGCACTGTATCCACCTGGCGGGAAATCAGATGCTTGGTGAAATAAATGCCCAAGACCACACAGGCAAATAGAAGCCAGAGACCGATCAGAATGATGCTGCCAATTTTACCCAAGGGTTGTTGCACCCAGAGCATCAGGCTCAGCCAAAGACTTGAACACAGGACAAATACACTAAACAGACTCCCTAATAACCACAGGCTCCAATGCTTTTCTGAATGGTCTTGTCCTTGCATGTTCAATCTTTTATAGAAAATAGGCTTTATTTTCTGTATGTTGCGAACTCAAATGCAATACCGGTTTTGTCATCGATATGTTGTTCTGATGCAACTTTTTTGAACTGGGCCGGAATTTCCGGATAGTAGGCGTGACCTTGCACATCCAGTTCAACATGGGTCAGTTCCAGACAATCAGCGATCTCCAGAGTCTGTTTAAAGATTTCACCACCGCCAATAATAAAAATAGCATTCGGTTTTTCTGAAGCCTGCACATCGGCTACGGCTTGAGTCAGGGCATCTTCAATCGTATGCGCGACTTTGACGCCTTTAAAAGACCAGTCAGGATCACGGGTAATCACCCAGTTCACACGTTTAGGCAGCGCACGGCCCATTGATTCAAGCGTTTTACGGCCCATCACAATCACACCACCTTGAGTGATTTCCTTAAAGTGCTTGAGATCTGCTGAGATATGCCAAGGCAAGTCATTGTCCTTACCAATACAGCGCTGCTGATCCATTGCCACGACATGAACGACTTCTAAATCCTGAAATGCCATACCCATACTCAAAAACAGATAAAAATTATTGCTATTAAAATGCAAAATCCCACTTTAAGCAAAGTGGGATTTGAATATTTTCCGAGGTTTAACCGAAATTAAACTGCAACGGGTGCCTTGATTCCTGGATGCGATTCATAACCGACAATTTCAATATCTTCAAATTTAAAATCAAACAGGTCTTTAACTTCAGGATTCAGTTTTAACTGGCACAGGCCTAAAGGCTCACGACTGAGTTGAAGTTTAGCCTGTTCAAAATGATTGGCATATAAATGCGTATCACCACCCGTCCAGACAAAATCACCTACATCCAGATCACATACTTGCGCAATCATATGAGTCAATAGAGCATAGCTGGCAATATTAAATGGAACGCCAAGAAAAACGTCAGCACTACGTTGATAAAGCTGGCAAGACAATTTGCCATTATGTACAAAGAACTGGAACAAGGTATGGCAAGGCGGTAAAGCCACCTGACTCGCTTCATTCGGATTCCAGCCCGATACAATCAGACGGCGTGAATTCGGATTAGTCTTGATCTCATTGATCAGCCATTTGATCTGGTCAAAACCATCCTGATTATAGCTGCCATCCGCATTTTGAGTGGCACCAAAATTACGCCATTGATGGCCGTAGACTGGACCGAGTTCACCTTCTGGACGACCAAAACGCGCGGTCTGTTCCGCAGTTGCCCATTCATCCCAGATGGTCACTTTGTTGTCCTGAAGATACTTTACATGGGTATCGCCTTTCAGGAACCACAGCAGTTCAATCACGATCGAACGGAAATGAACTTTTTTAGTAGTAAGTAAAGGGAAGCCCTTGGAAAGATCAAAGCGCATCTGATGACCAAATACCGAGCGTGTACCTGTGCCGGTACGGTCGCCTTTATCGCCGCCGTTGTCGAGGATATGTTGTAAAAGGTCAAGATATTGGCGCATAGGTCTCTCTTAAAATCTGTTGAAAATTGCTTTTCTTTGAATTGGGCAATTTAAAATTGCGCTCATCATAACATTTTTTTGAGCACTTCCGCATAGCAGTGAAAAGGATTAAACACGAGAGAAAAGGGCATAAAAAAGCACCCATGATGGATGCTTTTTTATCATCTTTTTTTAAGCTGTTGGCTTACCGGTATGTACTGTATGGATCAGATCGGACAGGTCATAACCCAGAGATTCAGCATAAGCTAGATATTCTTGTTTGGTTGCTTCATCCAATGTCGGCTTACGATGCAGGAGCCATAGATATTTCATATTGGGCTCACCGACCAATGCAGTTTCATACTTGTCATCCAGTTTGAGAATCCAGTAATCCCCTTTGGTAAAAGGTACCCAGCGCAAACCTTCAGGCAAGAAACTGACTTCCAGTTTCCCATGCTCAGCATCCACAATGGTGGCTTCCCCAATAGATTCATCCAGTTTGCCCGCACCATCCAGACAACGGTTCTGAACGCGGACTGTGCCATTTTCATTCAGGCTATAGACTGCGGAAATATCAGTACTGTCTTCAGGTTGGTGTTTCATGGGCAGACGGGCAATTTCGTACCAGATCCCTAAATATTGTTCTAAATTGAAATTTGAAATAGTCTTTACATCATGACTCATATTTTTTCTTCCTCATCATCTCAATTTAAATTTACTAAATCAGTCTAATACGAGAGTTGCTAGCCAGAATGATGTAATCCTGTAGTGAAATGTTGACTTTATTATCGTGGGTAAAATTACAGATTTAGTCATAAAGGCATTCAAATATTGATTTAGAAATAGTCTGAGCAGGATCGGTAATAAATTTGAAAAGTGGTGAATTTATAACTTTTTTGTGAAAATTGTAAATTTTATAAATATAAAAGAAATAACAAGTTAAGTAAAATTAAACAAATGCGGAAAAATATATTTACATTTTTAACGTGAAAAGTAACATTTAACCGTCTAGTATTCACCGCGTGTTGAAGATTTGAAAGCCAAACTTACAGGCGAGGAGTACTTGGTCCAATATGATTTATGATCATCAAGTGAATATGAGCGAAGTGCATGCTCCTGTTCAAGCGAACGTCATAATTCGTTCCCAATCGGGACAAAATTCCAAACGTCAGCCTCAGCGCTATACCTCTGTGTCAGCTCGTAACAAAAGCTCTGAATCTCGCAAGACTTTTAGTGCAATGAACGGCCAGCGTTTCGATATTGAAAAATTCACCAGCTACCTGCAAGGTATTACCCGCAGTACTAGTACACAGAAATGTGCACGCAGTATTCGCGTCGGTTTGCAGTCTTCAGGCGCAAAAATTGTGAATCATCCTGTTGCCGCAGCTGACTGGGGCAATACCCTCCAGCAATTAGGCTATCGAAAAATCAACCTGTCTTTTGACCGTCCGAAAAAAGGTGATATCTACATTATCGACCGGACTTCACAGCATCAGTATGGTCATATTGCAGCATATTCTGGTTCGGCCTGGGTTTCTGATTTTAAACAGAATGGCTATGCGGTCTATCGTAATTCCGATGTGAAATATACGTATTACCGTCTAGATTCATATCTTTAAATCAGACGCTGAAAATTTCAGAACTTAAAAATGAAAGTCGCGAAATGGTTCAATCTTCGAAGCGTTTCGCACGTTTATTATAAATCGACACCATAAACAGTCCAATCGCCACAAAGCCCAAGCATTGTAGACCTAGCGCTACAGTTTCCCCGATCTCACCTGTTTTGGGTAAATAACCGATCAGGCTAATTACTGCCACAATCGGAATCGCCATCGTTAAAGCACGAAAACCTTCTGCATAAGGATTTTCAGGAGAAAGCTTTAATCTGAATTCATGCAAGACGTGTATCAGCATTCCAATCGCCAGACTGATTCCAACAAATATCGGGCCCAGTTTCGCTACAGTCGATGCTATGTAAATTACGATACATACCGCAATAATAATGATGAGCTTGAGCTGACGGTTGCAGCGTTCGGAGTACCAGAACTCAAGCATGTGGTGAACCTGAATCAGACTTGTTCTGATTAAGCAAAGACAGAGGCGAAAACAGGCAGATTGTCAAAGCCATAAAGGCAATTCCCTGAGCGCCGGGCAGCAGAATTTCACCCTGTTTCATGTTCATAAAAATCAGGCTGATTAATAAGGCAATCGGAATCCAGGTCAGGACACGATAGAACAGGCCAGTCGGATTTTTTGCTGCGAAATGAATTTTGCAGTAACGACAAATCAGGAAAATAATTCCAGTACCAGCAAACATCAGGATGGCATCTAAAGGCAAAGGTTCCATCCAGTACAGACCTACGGCAATTGCAGCAATCACAACAAAGAACAGCAGTTTTTTCAGGAGCGACACCTGCGGATTAAACCAGAATTCAAGCATGATGATGTAGGAACAGAAAAGATAAAAAGCACTTTAGCATATTTTAAATATAAAAAAGCGAGGCAGATGCCTCGCAATATTCTGAGAAATTATCCGTTATTTTTCTGTGGACCCCAGTCATAAATTTTCTTTTGATAGGCATACCACAGCATCCACAGACCAATCAGGATCATTGGCAGGCTCAGGAATTGTCCTTTACTCATCCAACCAATAAATAGCTGACCATTATCCGGTTCACGGAAGAACTCGACAATAAAACGGGCCAGACCATAGCCGGTCAGGAATACCGCAGAAACTGCCATACGTGGACGTGGTTTGCTACTGAACCACCATAGTACGATAAACAGAATCAGGCCTTCACAGAGCGCCTGATACAGCTGTGAGGGATGACGTACCAGTTGCAGCGGATCGGTTGGGAAAATCATGCCCAAGGCAAAATTTGGATCAGTGACTTGACGACCATAGAGTTCACCACCAATAAAGTTACCGATCCGGCCAAACATCAGGCCTGTCGGAACGCAGGGTGCAATAAAGTCCAGCGTCTGGAACCAGGCCATCTTATATTTCTTGCACCACCATAACATCGCCAAGATTACGCCGAGGAAGCCACCGTGGAAACTCATGCCACCGGTCCAGATCTGGAACAGCCAGAGTGGATTTTCCAAAAACTGAGAAAAACCGTAGAATAAAACGTAACCGACCCGGCCACCGATGATCACACCCAAAGCCCCAAAGAAAATCAGATCCGAGACCATATCTGGTGTCCAGCCGCGTTGTTTAGCGCGATAAGTCGCCAGTCCCCAGGCAAATAAAAAAGCCAAGAGATACATCAGTCCATACCAGTGGACTTGCAAAGGCCCGAGCGAAATTGCAACGGGATCTATGTTTGGATAGGTGAGCATTCCTGTTCCTTGTGATTCTGTTTTGCACAGATTTTAGCTGAAAGCGAAGAAAAATGTTGTACATTCAATGTGTAAAGATCGAGAGCATCAATTATGTGTATTGTGGCACTGGCTTGGCGAGTTCTGGATGAAACGCCATTATGTCTGATTTCAAATCGTGATGAGTTCTATCAACGTCCAACCCAGGCATTATATGAATGGGAGAACAGTCCGATTATTGCCGGGCAGGATCTGCAGTCTGGCGGTACCTGGATGGGCGTAACTGCCTCAGGACGATGGGCAGTGATTACCAATTTTCGGGATGGGCAGGATCAGAAATCTTATCCGACTTCACGCGGTCATATTCTTCAGGATTTTCTGGAATCTGAATTAACACCAATTCGGTTTGCCCAAGAACTGGAAAAAAAGCAATGTAACTATGCAGGCTTTAACCTGTTTGTTGGTGATCGAGAGCAGGCGGTCTATATGAGCAACCGTGGTGAAGCACCGCAAGTGTTGGCGCAAGGGGTATATGTGGTTTCCAATGGCCTGATGAGTGAAGACTGGTACAAGACCCGACATTTACGCAAACGCTTTACCCAGGAATTTTTACCGATGCTGCAACAACAGGCAGTTTCGGAAGCTGATCTGTCTTATGCCGTGTGGGATATTCTGGAAGATGAACGTAAAGTGATTCCTGAACTGTTACCTGAAACAGGGATTTCGGTGGAAATGGAACATCTGCTGTCTTCGACATTTATTCAAAGCCCAGCCTATGGCACCCGCTGTTCTAATTTTTTGAGAATGACCAATGATAAATGGTGCTGGCTAGAAAAATCACAGCAGGGTGAAAATGTAGGACAGGTGATTGAAAAAATTATTCCATTGGACAAAAAACAAGGCTGACATAGGTCAGCCTTGTTTTGAAGTTGCTTGAGAATTAAGCTTGAGTCGTTTCTAAGGCTTCACCTGCAATGATTCCCCCATCTTTACGGGTAATAACCACTGTAGCCGAACGAGGGCGAGAGCCTTTGCCTGTACTGATTAAATTTGCAGGCTGGTTTGATGGCCAAGTACCACCCGGATGCTGAACATTCACAAAAATTGCTTTGTAGTCTGGTGTCATGGTCACACCCGTAATTTCACAATCTGCTGGACCGACCAAGAAACGACGTAACTTGGAGTCATCTAGTTGAGTGCCAAGTGGTGTTTTCTGAGTACCGGCACCTGCAGTAGCTGTAGCTACACTACCATCACCAATTTGACCTGGTAAAGCAGCCAGCATCATACAGTTCGTGGTATCTGTATAAGCACCATCATCGGTTTGAATCCACAGTACGCCACGTGGATCGAACCACATGCCATCTGGACTAGAGAAGTCATTGTCATCGGTCAAGCCTGACAGGTTAACCCCAGGAATCGAATCTGCTTCTGCACCAAACAGGAAAATATCCCAAGTGAAGCCAGTCGAGCTGACATCATCCTGATCTTCACGGAAGCGGATGATATGGCCGTTGATGTTACCGCGCAAGCGATTAGTCGTATCATCATCGTCCGAGTACTGACGTGGGTTGGCTGCATCAATGGCATGGCCGGTACCGCGTTGCGAGTTATTGGTTAAAGTTACATAAACTTCACCATTTTCAGGATTTACGGCAACCCATTCTGGACGGTCCATTTTGGTCGCGCCCGCTGCATCGGCAGCTAGACGTGCATGTACCAAGATATCGGCCTGATCTTTAAACTGATACTTTTCATAACTAGTAATTTTCGGGTTATTCATGGACAGTTCAAGCCATTCACCACGCGCTTCACCCGTAGCTTCATTAAAATCAAACTTGGCGACATAGAACTTACCGTGGTCCATGTATTTATCACCAGCTGCATAGCCACCATTGATATCACTTGGATTCCAATTGGTTGCTGATACAAACTTATAGATGTATTCGCCCTGAGAGTCATCACCCATATAGAATGCAAGTGGCTTACCTTCAATCGCACGGCTAACACGGCAATCTTCATGCGCAAAACGACCCAATGCGGTACGTTTTACTGGGCGACTGCGGTTATCGAATGGATCAATTTCCACGATCCAGCCAAAGGTATTGATTGTATTTCGATAATCTTCTTGAGCTGTGTTCGCTAAAGCAGCAGTGTTCCAACGGCTGAACATATCTACAGATGAAAGTGTTGGAGTTGTAATACTCTGCCAGTTATAACCACTTGCTTTATTGCTCACTTTATAGCGAGAGATGGCATGTTCAGTCATGGCGTCACGTACATCCCCAGCATCATCTTCTGTTTGACGCGCGATGTACTGATTAAAATTTTCTTCAGTGGTGAGGTAAGTACCCCACGGAGTATAACCATTACCACAATTATTAATCGTACCGCGTGTGATCAAGCCAGTTGGGCTAAATGCTGTCTGTACCAAGGCATGGTTTTTTACAGGGCCTCTAAATTCGATTTCACTTGCTGCAGTAATACGACGGTTAAATGGTGAGTCCAGATTCACACTAACAGCTTGAGTGACTGGGTCTTTTTTCAAATGAACAATTGAAACACCATGCGCGTATATTTCACGAAGCGCTTCATCTTCAGTAATATCTTTTGGATCAAAAGCATTGCCGCGAGGGTGTAGATCACCACGTTGCAAATATTCATGGTTCATGACCAACAGACCTTGATCAGATACTGTTGCATCATAATTTTGCTTAGCGGCATTCATACCGAAAAAGGTCATGCCGTCATGGTTATCACCAACACGACGCTCATATGAAATACCACTTGGAATATTGTTTTCATCCCAAACTGGCAGGCTTGAATTCAGAGGATCGCCTACAGCGTGCAAGATTTTGAAATCGTAGCCTTCAGGCACCGAAAATTGTTCTAAAGTATTTTTCTCGACTGCCTTAAATTTTAGCGAGCTTGGTTTCGCTGTTAAATCTGGTTCAGTTGATGGTGGAGTAGGATTGTCTGAGTTATTTGGTTCATCATCGTCATCACTACAACCGGTTAAAGAAGCTGCTAAAGTTAAGGCAACTGCACCACCAGCTGTTTTTTTGATCAATTCACGGCGGTTAATATTTTTTTGCAAAAGTTGAGTGAACTCTGCATTCCCCGAATTGTTGCTGTCATAATCATCATTAAAATCTAAATAATCTGTCATTTTTTCCGATCCTGGTGAAAGGCTTGCTTTTCATTAAGTCAGAAATAAATTAGACCTAAAGTATGACAAAATGGTTAAGTCTATATTTCAATAAAATTAAATAAATCAATATATTGGTTTAAATGTAAACAAAAAGACAGCCAAGGCTGCCTGAGTGAAATACATTCTTTTTGTTTTTGGGTTCTTGTTATTGTTGATCGGTTAAACGGCGTTTTTCGATCAGTTTTCCTGCCAGTAAACCCAGTTCAAACAGTAACCACATGGGGATGGCCAACATGATCATCGACAAGGCATCGGGTGGAGTCACGAACATAGCTACAAAGAAACAGCCAACGATAATAAAGCGGCGTTTTTCGACCAGCGTCTGGGTTGAAACCACTCCAATCAAGATCAGAACCAAGGTAATAATCGGGATTTCAAAGGTAAAACCAAAGACCAGAAACAGCTTTAAACAGAAGCTGAGATAACTGTTGATGTCGGTCATTGGGGCTACGGTTTCAGGCGAAACACTGATAAAAAAATGCAGAATCGAGGGCAATGCCACAAAGTATGCAAAGCTGATGCCAGTATAAAACAGCACGATACTGCCGATCAGAAGTGGTAAAGCCAGACTCTTTTCTTTGGCATACAGCGCCAGCTTAATAAAGGTCCAGAGCTGGTACAAGATGAACGGCATCGCGATCATCAGTGCCACAAAAAAGTTCAGCTTAAACGGTGCCATGAAGGTTGCCGTCACATCAGTGGCAATCATGGTCGAGCTTGCGGGTAGCTGTGCACGCAGCGGTTCAGACAGCCACTGGTAAGTCTGATTGGCAAAGGGTAATAAACAGAAAAACAGGCCAATCAGGACAGCAACTACTTTAAACAGATGCTCTCTTAATACCACCAAATGCTGGGTAATTGGCATCTCTTCAAGATTTACCACTGCAGCATCATTTGAGGCTGGTGTGGTCGGTAAGGATGTCATACAGCCACCTTCATTTCTGTATAGCGTTGTTCGGAAATCGCAGCTTGTGTTATTACCGGTTTAGGTAGATACACAGGGGATACAGGCTCTACGATCGGCTGATAGCTGACCGATACCTGAACAGGCTGAGGCTTTGCTTTTGATTTCTCAGTTGCGATCGGCTGCTGTAAATCTGCCATTTGTGCCTGCATCTTGGCTTCGAGTTGCTGAATCCGCTGCATTTCAGCCTGCATTTGTTCGCGTAGCTCAGACAGACGTAATTCACGATCAAGATCATTCTGAACATTGCTCACCATACGCTCGATCTTGCCGTACCATGTTCCCACAAAACGTACTGCCTCAGGAAGTTTCTCTGGCCCAAGGACTAAAAGCGCAATAATCCCGAAAATCAGCAGCTCGGTCATTCCGATATTGAGCATAGCGAACTCTTAACTCTTGATCGAGGTTTCAGGGGTTTTGACTTGTGCCTCGATGATGCGTGGCTCTGCTAACTTGGCCTGTTCAGCTTCTTCATCTTTGACCGATTTTTTAAAGTCTTTAATTGCGCCGCCAACATCTTTACCCAGATTTTTCAGTTTCGATGTGCCAAATAATAAAATCACCACAATTGCAAAAATCAGCACATGCCAAATTGATAATCCTGCCATTATTTTATCCTCCATATTTCATGCACCTATCTCAGCAGGCTTGTATGACAATGCAGTGACGCTTTAATGACAGTTTGCCGACACAGCATCAGTGCGATGAATAGCTCATATCAAAAAATCTACGATTCGATTAAAACCATGCTGTGCTAGCATATGGCCTGATATAGAAATCCCAGCAGTACTGTCATGGCCTTGATTCTTCCGCTCCTGTCTTTTCTGACCGGTTATTGGGGCGTGCAATATTTAAAACCGATTCGGCCTTTCTTGGCGGCTTTACTGGCCCGGGTCCTGATTCCGGTGCTGATTATTTACAACATGGTGTTCTACCAGGAAGGCAGTTTGTGGCTGATCAGCTTTAGCTTCTTTTGTTCCTGCCTGTTTTTTGCCGTATTTTATTGCATCCTTAAAAATAAACTGCGTGCCTTATGTCTGAGCTATTTAAATGGTGCATGGCTGGGGATTCCTTTTGCCTTGGCCGTTTTTGGTCCACAAGCGACCAGTACCGTGGTGGCGCTGTACATTGGTGGTTCTTTGTTTGGCAATGTCTGTGCAGTCATGGCAGTCAGTGAAGCCAGACAAGACGCGCGTTATATTTTAAAAAATGTGTTGCTCTCACCGCCAGTGGTGGCTTTGTCGATGGCAGCTTTATTGTCATTTTGGGATTTGAGTCACTGGCAACAAGTGGCTTGGGTAGAGATGCTGTATCAAGCCAATAAAGTGCTGGTGACTTTTAGTGGCATGTGTGTGCTAGGAATGTGGCTAAGCAATGTACGGATCAGCCGCTTCGATTTAATGCGCAGTCTACAACTAATTTTTAGTCGGGGATTGTTTGCGGTGTTACTGTGTGGTGCAGCTTATTTTTATTTGCCGATTCCACAGTTTACTCTAACGTATGCCGTCATGCTGATGTTCTTTTTATTACCGCCAGCAGCCAATATTGTGGCACTGGAAACCCATTATCAAGGCACAGGGCATTCAGCCAAATATATTGCTTCGGGAACCTTGGCTAGTGCGATTTTGATCGGGATCTATGGGCTAGTGTTGCATGTGCTAATGCCTGCACTCTAAGGTCCCCCTTTGGAAAAGGGGGATTGAGGAGGATTCACTAATGTTTAAATCCTTCCCTTGCGGAACCGTGTTCCTTACCCTTTTAAAAAGGGTGAAATCAAGATGGATTACTTTTCCAGACTCACTTTAAATAGCTGCATGGCCTGCCCACGGTGACTAATTTTATTTTTCTCTTCCTTGCTCATTTCTGCGCTGGAAATTCCTAGTTCTGGTAACCAGAACAATGGATCATAACCAAAGCCATTTTCACCACGGGCTGCTTCCAAGATCTCACCTTTCCAGATGCCCTGGAAGATTTGTGGTAGTGGGTCTTCGGCATGTTGAACCAAGGCCAGTACACACACAAACATCCCTTCAATCACTTCACCCTCTTGACGCAGTGGTTTCAGGTCAGTCAGTAATTTTTCATTGTTCGCAGCATCATCACCATGTTCACCCGCATAACGAGCCGAGTAGATCCCAGGTGCACCGCCCAGAACTGGTACACAAATCCCTGAATCATCAGCAATCGCAGGTTTGCCAGAAATACGTGAGGCATGACGTGCCTTGATAATGGCATTTTCAACAAAGCTCAAACCATCTTCAATCGCATCTTCGATGTTCAGCTGACCTTGAGGAATAACTTCAACTGGAAGTTTGAGTTCTGCAAACATCTTTTCAAATTCTGCAATCTTGCCTTTATTATTACTTGCCAGTACCAGTGTGCCTTGGGATAACCAGTCAGTTGAAGCCATATCAATTACTCATCTTTCAAATTACATATATGTAGTGTAGCAACTTGCTGCAGTTTTTAGGCCATAAAAAAAGCACCCGAAGGCGCTCTTTTGCAGATCCAGCTTATTGTGCCTGAATCCAACGGTCTGCACGATCACGTGCTTGACGGATCTGTTCCTGGGTCAAGTTGGCTGCCAATGCAGTTTTTTTGCCTTCAGATAAAGTAATCACTTTATTGTCCAGCATGCCGTCACGGGTAGAGAGTTCATACCACTGGTAAGCACCCATGTAGTTTTTCTTCTTTTCTTCCATCATGGCCAGATTGAAGCTGGCACGGTTATCACCACGGCTGGCTGCTTTTTCGAAGTACTGGCGAGCCAGTGTTTCATCTTTTTTGGTACCAATACCATCTGCCAGCATACGGCCAACATTCAGTTGAGCCACTGCCAGACCTTGGTCGGCAGCAGCTTTGTACCATGCAAAGGCCTGACGTTCATCTTTCTGGACGTCTTTGCCATATTGATATTTGGTTGCTAAATAAAATTGTGCACCAGGCTGACCCGCTTTAGCTGCTTTAGTCAGACTATGAATGTCCATTACTGAATATTGCGCTGCTTGGCTGGCCACAGAAGGCGTTGGTGCAACGTAATCGGCATGGGCCTGCATGCCAAAAAGTCCAGCCAGTAGCGTCGTACTTAATAATAATTTTTTCATAGAGCGCTCACTCGATAAATTGCGACTTCACCAAACAGATTTGGGAGATGTTTGCTCAGCAAACTATCTTCTTGATTCCCATTCACAGCGAGTCGATTAATAATTTTTATGTTGTTTTCCGCGCATAATGCTTCAAAGTCACGGAAGGTACATAGGTGAATGTTCGGGGTGTTATACCACATATAGGGTAAGGCTTCCGAAACCGGCATTTTCCCTTTTAATGCCAAGAAAGAACGAGTCTTCCAGTGCGCAAAGTTTGGAAAGGTAATAATGGCCTGTTTCCCTACACGCACCATGTCACGCAATAATACGTCTGGTGCATCTACAGCTTGCAAAGCCTGTGCCATCACCACATAGTCAAAAGACTGGTCAGCAAAACGGCTTAAACCGAGGTTTAAGTCCTGCTGGATGATATTTAACCCGCGACTGATCGCAATTGCAATCTTTTCTTGATCAATTTCTAATCCATATGCACGAATATTGTGCTTTTTGCTCATATGGGCCAGCAGTTCGCCATCACCACAACCGAGGTCGAGGATTCGTGAACCGGGCTTGATCCATTTCTCAGCAAGTTGTTGGTCAATACGCATTACACAGCCTCCTTCGGTGTTGATCGCAGATGTTCTTCACCGCCCAGGAAGGCGCGCAAGGATTTTACATACAGGGGAATCGGGAACAGGAAAGAGTCATGGCCTTGTTCTGCATCAATATCGACATAGCTGACCGGCTTATGATTGGTAATGAGGGCATCCACGATTTCAACAGAACGTGAAGGCGAGAAACGCCAGTCAGTCGTGAAAGAAACTACCAGGAACTTACATTTGGTTTGCGCCATTGCTTTGACCAGTGACTGCTGATATTCACGTGAAGGATCGAAATAATCCAGTGCTTTGGTCATGATCAGATAAGTATTGGCATCAAAGTTACGGCTAAACTGTTCACCCTGGTAACGCAGATAGCTTTCGACCTGGAATTCTACATCGAAGCCATACATGAATTTGCCAGATTTTAAATCACGGCCAAATTTCTGCTTCATGGCTTCTTCAGACAGATAGGTAATATGACCAACCATCCGTGCCAGAATCAGGCCTCGTTTTGGATAGCTGTCATTTTCCAGATAACGGCCATGATGGAAGTCCGGATCTGACAGAATCGACTGACGCGCGACTTCGTTAAAGGCAATATTTTGTGCAGACAGTTTCGGTGCACTAGCAATAATCACGCATTTTTGCAGACGGTCCGGATAATCTACGGACCATTGCAAGGCCTGCATGCCCCCGAGTGAGCCGCCAATGATGGAATACCACACATCAATCCCCAGACGGTCAGACAGCATCGCCTGTGTTTTTACCCAGTCACGCACAGTGACCAGCGGAAAGTCTGGACCATATGGACGGTTATCATTTTCGGGATTAGGAGAGGTAGGACCAGTAGAACCATTACAACCGCCGATATTATTCAGCGCCACCACAAAGAATTTATTGGTATCGATTGCCTTGCCCGGGCCAATACAGGCATCCCACCAGCCTGGTTTTTTATCATCTTCATGATGATAACCGGCAGCATGGTGATGGCCAGACAGGGCATGGCAGATCAAAATGGCATTGGACTTATCGGCATTCAGTTCGCCATAAGTTTCTACCATCAGTTCAAAACGTGGGAGGATGCGACCGCATTCAAGCTCTAACGGCTGTTCGAATTGGAACTTTTGCGGGACAACAAGGCCCACTGAGTCAGCTGGAAAAGACACGGGAATGATTCGCCTTAAATCTTTAGTATGAATAAATAAAAGGATACCATTTGCAGATATCCTTCTAAAGTCTTTTTAGTGCTATGAATTATCGCTAATTCTAATACCGTGTCTAGACGGCAGCAGCAATCACCTGTTCAGTGCTTAACACACCTTGGTCAATCAGGCGGTTAGTACATGCGATAATCGCTTCAATTGAAGAGGTCACGATGTTGTCATGCACACCTGCACCAAAGGCTGATTTACCAGTACCTTTCACTTGAAGTTCAACCAATGCCAAGGCTTTAGCATGGGCACCAGAACTGATGCTACGTTCTTCATAGTTCAAGACATCGATTGGTAATTGTAAGGCATCCAAGATCGCAGAGATCGGACCGTTACCTTCACCACGTAAGTGCTGAGTTTCACCGTTTACTTCAATATCCAGCTCAATCACCTGATTGCCATTTTCATCTGACAATTTGTAGTTTTTCGCAGAATAATGAGCATCTTTCGCAGCTACATAAGTTTCTTTGAACAAGCTCCAGATCGCTTGTGCTGAAATCTCAGTACCATCTTCATCAGTTTTTTGCTGCACGATTTGCGAGAATTCGATCTGTAAACGACGTGGCAAGGTCACGTTGTAGTTCGATTCTAACAAGTATGCGATACCGCCTTTACCAGACTGTGAGTTCACGCGAATTACAGCGTCATAGTCACGGCCCAAGTCTTTTGGATCGATCGGCAAGTACGGCATATCCCAGATTTCTTCGTTTTTCTGGAATTCGAAACCTTTTTTGATGGCATCCTGGTGCGAACCAGAGAAGGCAGTGAAGACCAAGTCACCCGCATATGGATGACGTGGGTGTACAGGCAAGCCCGTACATTCTTCAACAGTCGCAATGATTTCGTTGATGTTCGAGAAATCCAAGTTTGGTGCAACACCCTGGGTATACATGTTCAAGGCAATTGCCGCTACGTCCACATTACCGGTACGTTCACCATTGCCGAATACACAACCTTCGACACGATCAGCACCCGCCATAATCGCCAATTCAGACGCTGCGATACCACAGCCACGGTCATTATGACAGTGAACTGAAATGATCACGCCGTCGCGACGCTCAATGTTGCGGTGCATCCATTCCACCTGGTCGGCATACACGTTTGGTGTAGATACTTCGACAGTAGCCGGCAAGTTCAAGATGACTTTGTTTTCAGGAGAAGCTTCCCAGATTTCAGTCACAGCGTCGCAAACGTCTTTCGCGACTTCCAATTCGGTTGCAGAGAAACATTCAGGGCTGTACTGGAAGATAAATTCAGTTTCAGGCTGTTTTGCTGCGTATTCTTTCACTTTTTGCGCTGCATTTATCGCTAACTGTTTTGCACCTTCAACGTCTACGTTCAACACTTTTTGACGGAAGGTTGGAGAGTTAGAGTTGTAGATATGCACGATTGCGCGTTTCGCACCTTGTAAAGATTCAAAAGTACGTGCAATTAAATGGTCACGTGCCTGAACCAATACTTCGATGTAGACGTCATCCGGAATATGACCTTCTTCAATCAATTTACGAGTGAAGTCGAAATCAATTTGAGATGCAGACGGGAAGCCGATTTCAATATGTTTGAAACCGATTTTCACCAACATCTGGAACATTTTGAACTTCTGCTCGATGTTCATTGGCTCAAAGATCGCCTGGTTACCATCACGCAGGTCAGTACTCATCCAGATTGGCGCTTTAGTGATTTCATTGTTCGGCCATTGACGGTCTGGTAAGTCCACACGTTGATACATGCGACGGTATTTTTTACTTGGATCAGCCAACATCATGAGAGAGCTCCTTAGGTAGCCTGGCAGACTCGCTTGGTGCAGCAGTTGCTCAGTCTACAGTATAGATTTTGTCTATATATTCGTTTACAGGCAGGTGTGGGTAAATAAGATCAATCCTGTATTTTTTAAAGTCTTGATCATCAGGATCGACCAGACACCTGCATGGTGAACCTATAAGATTAATTTTAGTCCAGAAAACGTGAAAAGTTTTTGCTTTTTCTATGGATTTTAGTCGTATCTTAAAAAAGATTTTCTTATAAAGTTATTAATTGGGAAAATATTTCTTTGATCTATTTTAATTTTGTTGGATTTTTCTGTGATTAAGCAATATGGCTAAAATATTTCTTTATATGATAACTTTATTGAGAAGTTTTGAACAATCTATATATGAGATTATTCTGGTGAAAAAATAAGGAATAGCCTGATGAATTCAGACTATCCCTGAATCTGATGATAATTGGCTAGCTCAGTATTTAAAATGTAGGCCTAATACAGCACTGAGACCTTCGGCTTCAGTTGCATAGTGGGAAGAATAGGCTTTGGTAAAATAACGTGTGTCGGACAGGTTATTCACATTTAGCTGTAGATCTACATTTGAATTGATCTGATAACGCGCCATGGCATCGTAACGGACATAACCTGGCACGAATTTGGTATTGGTAGCATTGCCATACACTTTGTCCATTGCCACCGCACCGGCACCCAGTGTCAGCTGAGGCATGACCTGATAGGTTGTCCATAAGGTTGCACTGTTTTCCGGTACGTTCTGCACCTGATTACCATCATTAGTAGCAGTACCATCGTCAACAATTTCACTGTCCAGATAAGTGTAGCCTGCAGAAATTGCCCACTTGTCAGTGACATTTCCATTGATACCTAGCTCAATTCCATCAACACGAGTCTCTCCAATATTACGGGTAGTACCATCAGCATCGGTTGAACGGGTATTGGTTTTTTCAGTACGGAAAATGGCGGCGGTCAAATTGAGTTTGTCTTCCAGAATGTCCCATTTAGTCCCCAGTTCCATGGTACGGACTTTTTCCGGTTTTAAATTTTCAATAGCTACAGTAATACTTTCGGAACCATCACCGCCATCGATGCCAACAGGATTTGAGGAAGTGGCATAGCTGATATAAATACTGCCATTTTCTCTTGGCTTAAAGACCAGACCAGCCTGATAGTTAATAAAGTCATCTTCATTTTCAAGGGTGAGTTGATCGCCTGGAACGGCTGTAATTGGCGTATTGTTAGCACCTGTCACCGCATTATTGAATCGTCCATAGGTCAATGTTTGCTGGGTCTTATAGTCATCCCAGCGCACTCCCAGATCCACAATCCATTGCGGATGCAGTTCGATGCTGTCCAGTAAGTAGATCGATTTGGATTTGGTCTCAATATGATAACTGTCTGCACCATCCGTACTAATCGTTCCCGTCCAGGTACTCCGATTTGGATTGTCTACAGAAGTACACCAACCTAAGACAATATTGGCAGGAGTGCCACAGGCTGCATAGGAACTGCCAGTCGCATTCAGACCGTTAATAATATATTGAGTACGCTCAGTATCCTGATCCGAATATTCTGCACCCAGATTAAAGCTATGCTGGATGATACCGGTGTTGAATTTACCGGTTAAAGCCAGCAAATCAGTAAAGGTATCGGTATCTGCGATACGTGAATTGGCCCGAGCCCAGACATTACCATTTAAAATGAAGTTTCCGCGTGAATCATCAGGATTGGTCCAGAGGTAGTCATTTTTAGAACGGCTAAATACCGCCGTATTGCTGAGGGTTAAATTGTCATTTAGATCATGTTCCAGCTTGAGGGTGCCAATCTGGTTTTCCTGTTTCTGGAAATCACGATCTTTCCAGCCATAATACTGCCCTTGTTTGACGTTAATCGGTTTACCATTGCCATTTAATGGCCGGTTATCAGGGTTATTTCCAGTAGGCGCCCCAAACGGATTGTTATAGGGAATGCCTGAGTCTGGAATATCATCAGTTTTTAGATAGTAATAACTTAAAGTTCCACGGGTTGCGCTGTCCAGGCCAAAACTGAAGCTGGGTGCAATACCAGCACGTTTATATTCAGCACCGTCATGTTGACCCGCTTTTTCATTCTGGTGGCCCATGACCGCGATACGAGCCGCCATGCCATTGCCGAAGTCCTTGTTAGCATCCAGAGTGATACGTGCATACATATCTGTACCACCCGCAACAGAGCCTTCCAGCGCATCTCCCTTTTTCGCCACTTTGGAGATCATATTAATACTGCCACCCGTAGTGCCCGCACCGCCCATGGCAGAAGCAGAACCTTTGGTAACTTCGACCTGCTCAATGGCAAACATTTCCCGGTTTTGTGAAGTCGAATTTCGTACGCCATCGACGTACATCGAACTTTCCGAGTTATAGCCTCGAATAAAAGGCCGGTCCCCATTCGGATTGCCGCCTTCACCTGCGCCTAAAGTAATACCTGGTACGGTACGCAAAGCATCAGCCAGCGTAGTGACCTGCGTATCTTCAATCAGTTGTTGGGGAATCACGACCACAGATTTTGGCGTGTCCAGGAGTGGCGCAACAAACTTGCTATTGGCTGACTGATCGACTTTTAGACCCGGCACGGGTTCAGCTTGTACTTCCTGATGAATGGTCTCAAGCTGCACCACATTTTCCTGTGCAATCGTGTGTGCAGATGCAAAAGAAAGGGAAGAAACGATGGCTGAAGAAACTATTTTTTTACGAGATTTTATATAGCTCATAATCATTCTTTTTTATTTTTAAGTTTGGATTCGCAAATAATAATTATTATTGTTATCGTTGCTATCCTTCTTGCATTGATATTGGCAATGAACAAAATTTAATCAATTTAAAAAATAGATAGACTAGAGTGCGAACTGAGAATTAAAACCATGTTTTTAATATAGATTGATTAAATATGGATCTTATTTGGTTTTTATTGATAATAGCTATTGATAGATAAAGCTATGTTGAATTGCCTTTAAAGACGCTTCAAGGAGTTAAGGGTAAGATATTTAACTAATTTATTTTTCATTTTTATTTTCAATTAAATCCTAATTAATCAATTCCCCTAAATAGACAGCTCGGTTGAATATCTGCCACGGTCGCTGTTCCCATTAAGGCCATGGTAATCTCAAATTCTTCTTTCAGGATTTTGATCACATGCGCTACGCCCAAAGCTCCGGCAGTCGCCAGACCATAAATATAAGGACGGCCAATCAGGACAGCAGAAGCACCTAGGGCAATTGCCTTGAATACATCCGATCCACGACGGATGCCGCCATCATAGAGCAGAGGAAAATCTGCTGGCACCACCTTTTTAATCAGCTGCAAGGCAATGAGAGGAGAAATGCAGGTATCCAGCACGCGACCGCCATGATTGGAAATGATCAGGCCTTTTACCCCATGCTGAATCGCCAGCTGGGCATCCTGAGGATGCACAATGCCTTTCAGAATCACAGGTAAGTGAGTCTGCTGTACCATCCAGGCAATATCTTCCCAAGTTGGGGCAATTTTCATTAGTCCGTTAAAGACAGGATGATCACCTTCCTTTAATTCTGGTAAGGGAATATGCGTAGGCGTATGCGGATGTTGCATGCCTTCCGGTAAATGAAAAAACGCACGACGTTCACGATCGCGGATGCCAGTATGTGGTGAATCTACCGTAATCACTAGCGCCGTATAATGGTGTGCTTCAGCCATTTTGACCAAAGCTAAAGATTTTTCCCGATTCCCTTGCCAGTAAAGCTGAAACCATTTGTGTGGATTGTCCTGCTTTAATGCGCGCATATCCGTATTGGTAAACGTACTGAGAATCATATTGCTGCCCATCACTTCTGCAGCGAGGGCAGAAGCGGCTTCGGCTTCAGGATGAAACTGCTGCTGGTGTCCAATTGGTGCCAAAAAAATTGGATACGGAAATTTTTGTCCGAATATTTCGATTTCAGTGTTGCCTTGGGTCAGATCTTTCAGCATACGCGGCAGAAGCTGAATATCCTGAAACTGCTGTAAATTATCCCGGACACTGATTTCGTCCATGGAGCCGCCTTGCAGATAGTTCCAAACCATGCTGGACAGATGTTTCTCGGCTTCGACCTCATAATCGGCGATGGTTTGTAGGTAGGCCGGGATCTGGGTTAATGGCGCCATTGGTTCACGTGACATTATAAATCACCCCACTGACGAATCAGGTTGTGATAATGATGGGTGAGCTGCAGGACTTCTTCAGTATCGCCAATCTGCTGGCGTAGCTTGATAATGGTCATATCCAGATCAAACAGCATGCTGCGTTTGGCATCTTCACGAACCATACTCTGAATCCAGGTCACAGCCGCAATACGTTTACCTTGAGTCACCGGTTCAACCCGATGCAGGCTGGTCGATGGATAAACAATCACATCACCCGCATCCAGTTTCACTTCATGGCAGCCATACTGGTCTTCAACGACCAGCTCGCCACCTTCATATTCATCGATTTCAGATAAAAATAAAGTCAGTGACACATCAGTACGAATGGGCTGTCCAAGTAGGGGAGAATAATGAATGGCATTATCCACATGATTGCCATAGGTGCCTGAATCCTGATAACAGTTAAACAGGGGCGGCAGGATATGTTTCGGCAGGGCAGCAGAGGTAATTAAATGATGACTTTTAAGCGCCTGTAAAATGATAGGGCTAATCTGCTGATACAGGACAGAAGAAGAATCCAGTTGTAGGTTCTTTTTGATTTTCTGTGCCTGACTCCCGGCACTGAGTTGCCCATTCATCCAGTGTTCTGAACGATCTAAATGCTGTCTCAGTTCGGCAACTTGTGCTTTGCTTAATACTGCCGGGATATGTAACATCATTTTAAAAACATTCCTGCAATTGAAAATATCGTGCATTCAAGAGAATACACGATATTGATAGATAGAGATAAAAGCTAAATTAAAATTTATAGTTCAGGGTTAAGGCTGCTGAACGTGGTTGACCCAAGATCACACGGCCACCTCCATTATTCAGCGTGCTGATGTACTCTTTGTCTGCCAGATTATAAACATTCAGGTTTAAAGAAGTCTGGTCGTTGAAGGTATACCCGGCCATAGCATCAAATACCACATAGCTTGGAATACTTGGCATATTCGCTGCTGCAGTACTATCGGTAATCACACGTTTTTGCTCATCCACATAACGTGCGCCCAAGCCCAGTTTTAAACCAGCAATGTTATAGGTCGTCCATAAAGAAGCGGTCCATTCAGGTGACCAACGTACACTATTGGTCTGGGTCACTACACCCGTGTTGGAGTTGACACTGAACTGGTCTTTTTGCTCGGTTTTCATATGGGCAACACCTGCTGAAATATTCCAGGCATCAGTAATTTTACCAACAGCGCCCAATTCGATTCCTTTAACTGTAGTTTTACCTTCCTGAACAGACTCTCGGGTAATCGGATCTTGGGTAAACTGGTTTTCATTTTCGGTGTAGTATGCAGCAGCATTTAAAGCCAGATCGCCATCCAGCAAGTCCCATTTGGTGCCAATTTCATAATGATGAGTTTCTTGAGGGGCTGCAGCCGAGCTGTTAATTCCTGTGGTTGAAAGGCTAAAGTTACTGCTACCCGGCGGTGTCAGGGATTTGGCATAAGATGCATAGACACTGCTGTAGGCAGTTGGCTTATATAAACCACCGAGCTTCCAGCTGAATAAAGTGTCATGGGCTTTTAAATCTGTTTTGGTTTCAGTCACTGCTAGTGTCGTACTGTCGGTTGAGTAACCCAGCGCATCGTAATTAGTATCGTAATAATCGACACGGACGCCACCATTAAGTTGAAAACGTTCACCAAACTTGAGCGTATCAAAAAGATAAGCAGCCGCCGTCTGGGTTTCACCATCCGAATAAGCGCCCGTATACACAGGATCAGGCAGATTCTGGTGACGGTCAGGATTGTATAGATTCGCGGGTGGTGTGGTGTTGCTTGGCTGTCCCGGCATTTGTGTGGCCAGTGTTCTGGAATGTTGCTGCTCTTTTAATAGTTCTACACCAGCGACCAGATCATGCTCCACTGAACCGGTTTTGACATTCCAGTTCACCGTGCTCTGATTAGCCAGAATTTTATTTTCCTGATCCACACCCTGGCGTGAACGGCTTACTGTCCAGTCTTGAGGATGGGTAGAGTCATTTCTTGAAAGGCTATTAATCCCCGTCAAAGTACGCTGCATATGGGTATTGCCCAGACGGGTAATATTGGTAAATTTCAGATTTTCAGACCAGTCACTTTCGATTTTGGCTGTATACATGTCAGCATCAACATCTTCATGGTCATCGGTATGGCCATAATAATTTTCACGGTCTACTTTAGGTGCACTGGCAATCAGTGGGTCAGCATTCCAGAAACCTTTCATGCCAATCGTTGGAATACCGCCATCCGGAATGTTACGTTGGCGGATATGCTGGGAATAAAGATACAGGCGAGTATCACTATCCAGACCAAAGGCGATAGAAGGGGCAACAGCCCAGCCTTGATTCTGGATAAAGTCGCGGCCTTCTACACCGCCATCTTGACCCATTGCATTTAAACGGACAGCAACGCTGTCATTGATCGCCTGATTAATGTCAGTGGCAAGACGCGTATGTTCAGCCGTATTGTAGGTGGCAGAGACTTCACGACTGTTTTCCAAATGAGGCAATTTGCTGACCAGATTCACATAACCAGATGCCGTACCACGCCCACCTTCGGCACCCGCAGGGCCTTTTACGACTTCCACCTGTTCCAGGTTAAACACATCACGACTTACAGCGCCGAGGTCACGAATGCCATCCAGATAGGTGGAGCTTTGAGTTGAAAAGCCGCGCATCTGGAAGGCATCGCCAGCACTGGTATTACCATTTTCACCGAGTTGTAGGGTAATTCCTGGCGTATTACGTAAGGCTTCAACCAGGGTGGTTGCACCTTGTTCTTTTAATAAGTTCTTGTTGATAATCGAAACGGTTTGAGGCGTATCTACTAAAGCTTGGCTAGATTTAGCAGAACTTAATTGATCCATTTTATATTCATTTGCAGTTTTATTCTTAACTGTAATTTCTGGAAGCTGAATAACGCTTTCATTGGTGATGTTATCTGCATGAGTGATCAGTGGCAAAGTTGCAGCAAGTGCGACCAATGAAGTCTTGTAATGATGTTTTCGGCTTTTGATATGCGCCATGTGACAGAATTCCTGAATTGAATAATATTTCCCTTACCACCTTGATATGCTCGAGTTCATCAAATAGCAGCAATTATGGAGTTATTGTTATGGCCTTTAACAATTTTGCGAATTGTAGTGATAATAATTATCATTAACAATATTTAATTAAATCATTCTTATGAATTTATGGATGAAATTACTGTTTAATATTCAAACTTTAATCTGGGATTTCTATTAAGAAAAATTTCAAAATAAACTTATTTTTCAGTTTTTTACCTAAGATTAAAAAATGTAATTATTTTCTATTTAAAGCTTTTTATTAAAAGGTTTATAAATACAACTAAATCTAGATTTAAAGTTTTATATCTTTCAGAAAATAAAAATAGCCTCACGAATGAGGCTATTTTTTGATGAGGGAAGAAGCTAAAACTTAGTATTTAAAGTTCAGAGAAAGAACTGCGTTACGGCCTTCTGCTTCAGTTGCATAGTGAGATGCATAAGCTTTAGTGAAATAACGTTCATCAGATAAGTTATTTACATTTAACTGCAGGTCAACGTTTTGATTTACGTTATAACGCGCCATTGCATCGTAACGTACATAACCTGGAACATATTTGGTATTATCGGCATTACCATAAACTTTATCCATAGCAACTGCACCCGCACCGATTGTTAAAGCAGGAGTGAGATCGTAAGTCGTCCAAAGTGTGGCAGAGTTTTTAGCTACGTTTTGAACCTGGTTGCCATTATTTAAACTTGGCTGGTAATCAGGAACGTCAGAAGTACCTGCATTATAGAAACCGGCATCTACAATTTCGCTATCTAAATAAGTATAACCAGCTGAAACTGCCCATTTATCAGTAAGATTACCGCTTGCACCTAGCTCAATACCATCTACACGGGTTTCACCAATATTGCGTGTGAAACCATCCACGTCAGTAGAGCGTGTATTGGTTTTCTCAGTACGGAAAATGGCAGCGGTTAGATTTAATTTATCATTAAATAAATCCCACTTTGTACCAAGTTCCATAGTACGAACTTCCTCTGGTTTAAGGTTGTTCATAGCCTCAGCTTGTGCTTCAGTCGTATTACGTCCAGGAACAGAAAGTCCTTCTGATCCATCAGCCGCATCTACCCCAACCGGATTTGCGGAAGTAGCATAACTTGCATAGATAGAACCATTTTCTAATGGCTTGTAGGTTACGCCCGCTTGGTAATTAAAGAAATCACTGTCATTTGCGTATCTGGTATTTGAAGCGTGAATATTTTGTTCAGTTTCAAATTTATCCCAACGAACACCTAAATCTAATAACCACTGTGGATTTAATTCAATATTGTCTAATAAGTAGATACCAGTACTTTCTGTGTCGGTCGTACTCGCTTTTGGTGCAGCAGTGATTGAACCTAACCAAGGATCTTTTGAATTGGGATTATAGGCACTGGTACACCAATTATTTGAAGTAGCACTTGTAAAGGTACTACATGCCTTGTTTCCACTAATAATGGCTGGAAGGGTAGAGCTTGGTGCTTGGCCCAAATCTGTAAGTAAATAATTTCCTTTATCAGATTCCTGTTTTGAATATTCAGCGCCCACATTAAAGCTATGTTTTAGTGTGCCTGTATTAAATTTACCAGTTAATGAAAGCTGATCACTAAAGGTTTCAGTATCAGTAATACGTGTATTCGCACGACGAACTACTTGTCCATTAGCAATATTTGATTTCGAATCATCCGGCTGTGTCCAGACATAATCATTTTTAGATTTACCATAGACAGCTGTATTACTGATGGTCAGGTTATCCGTTAAATCGTGTTCTAATTTTAAAGTGCCGATTTGATTTTCCTGTTTTTGGAAATCACGATCCTTCCAGCCGTAGTAAATGCCTTGTCTAGCATCAAGTGGTTTACCAGTTGTAGTGTTATCTTTAGAGTTCCAATAAGGTACGCCTGAGTCAGGTGTATCATCAGATTTTAAGTAGTAATAGATTAAAGTCCCACGGGTAGGGGTATCCAGACCAAAACTGATACTTGGTGCAATACCTACACGTTTATATTCAGCACCGTCTTTCTGACCTGCTTTTTCATTTTGATGACCCATCACAGCAATACGCGCTGCAATGCCATTACCGAAATCTTTGTTGCCATCTAAAGTGATGCGCTGGTAATTATCGGTACCTTGTGCAATGGAACCTTCTAAAGAATCACCAGCTTTAGCAACCTTAGAGATCATGTTGATGCTACCGCCAGTCGTACCGGCACCGCCCATTGCAGAAGAAGAGCCTTTGGTCACTTCAACCTGTTCGACCGCAAACATTTCACGGTTTTGTGAAGTCGCGCTACGAACTCCATCTACATACATTGAGCTTTCAGAGTTATAACCACGAATAAATGGACGATCGCCATTCGGGTTGCCACCTTCACCCGCACCCAAAGTAATACCAGGTACAGTACGTAAAGCATCAGAAAGTGTAGTGACTTGAGTGTCTTCAATCAGTTGCTTAGAAATGACTGATACAGATTTAGGTGTATCCAGTAAAGGTGCAACAAATTTCTTATTTGCGGAATTATCTACTTTTAAACTTGGTGTCTGTTCAGCTTTAACTTCTTGATGAATAGTTTCGAGCTTGACCACATTTTCATCAGCCACAGCATTTACGGTTACAATCGAGAGGGAAGAGGCAATCGCCGATGAAACGAGTTTTTTACGTGATTTGATAAACGACATGTGGGAACCCGAAAAAAAGCTTAAAATTTATGTATGCGAATAATAATAATTCTTATTTAAATTAAGAATTACTTGCCGATAGGAAATGACGATTTTAAGGATTGTATTAATTGGTTTGATCAATGTGATAGTGTATCAAAATGTTTCTAAGTTAATGTATTTAAAATAGATCTGATTAATAGATTATTATCGTTACTTTTATTGAGATTATTAGAGTTTAAAAATTTTGAAGAAAAGATAAAGAAAAGTTTACTAAAAGTCCTATAAAAATCCATAAATGCCGATGAATGAGATGATCTGTCCAGTTTGAGTAATCAATATATCTACTCTTATTTGAGGGAAGGGATATTTAATCAAAGAAAAATGAATTTGACTGAATAAATTTGATTATTACAGCATCAATAAAGACGATTCAAGTATTGTGTTTTGTATATCTGCAAATGTTGTCATATAATGTGGCACATTTTTATAAACCTGTTATTACCAAATATATAGAGGAAGCCATGCAAGTAACTTCTGAAGCGGTTTCGGGCGTTGCCCGTCGTTTAAATGTTTCTGTACCGACGAGCCGTATTAATGAGCAATTTGAAGCTCGTTTAAAACGCACTGCTAAAACTGCGAAGATCAACGGCTTCCGTCCAGGTAAAGTACCTGTAAACGTAGTTCGTCGTGAATACGGCGCTGGTATCTACCAAGAAGTTGTCAACGACATCATTCGTGACACAGTTTTCGAAGCAATCCAACAAGAAAAAATCAACGCTGTTGGTATGCCAAACATCGAAAAAACCGAAATGAAAGACGATGCTTTAGTTTATGAAGCGACTGTTGAAGTTTATCCAGAAGTTGAAGTGAAATTCGAAGGTCTGGAACTTGAACGTAAAGCGTCTGAAGTAAATGATAAAGACGTTGAGAAGATGATTGAAAATCTTCAAAAACAACGCGCTTCTTGGGCTGAAACTAAAGGCATGGCTAAAAAAGACATGCAAGTAACTTTCGACTTCGAAGGTACTGTTGATGGCGAAAAATTTGAAGGCGGCGCTGCGCAAGACTTTAAACTTGTTTTAGGTTCTGGTCGTATGATCCCTGGCTTCGAAGATGGCATCATCGGTATGAAGAAAGGCGAAGAGAAAGTGATCGATGTTACTTTCCCTGAAGATTACCAAGCTGAAAACCTTGCTGGTAAACAAGCTCAATTCAAAATCAATGTAAAACTTGTTGAAAAACAAAAACTTCCAGAAATTGATGCTGAATTCCTGAAAATCTTCGGTATTTCTGAAGAAGATGGCGTTGAAAAACTGAAAGCTGACGTTCGTAAAAACATGGAACGTGAAGTGAAAAACGGCCTGCGTAACCAGGTTAAAGGCGCAACTTTCGATGCACTTGTAGCTGCAAACGAAGTTGAACTTCCATCTGCAATGGTTGCTCAAGAAATTGACCGTCAACGTCAACAAATGATCCAGCAGTTCACTCAACAGTTCGGTGCTCAAGGCGCGAAAGCATTTGATTCAAGCATGCTTCCAGATGACCTGTTCAAAGAACAAGCTGAGAAATCAGTTAAACTTGGCGTATTGGTAAGCCGCATTCTTGCTGATGCGAAAATCGAAGTAGATCAAGCGCGCGTTGAAGCTTATATCGAAGACATGGCTTCTTCTTACGAAGATCCAAACGAAGTAATCGAATACTTCAAAAATGACAAGCAACAACGTGCTCAAATCGAAGCAGTTGTACTTGAAGACCAAGTTGTTGATCACATCCTAGCATCTGCTAAAGTGACTGATGCGACTGTAAGCTATGAAGACTTATTGAAAGAGCAACAAGCTCGTCAACAAGGCTAATTCAAGCTTTCCATAAAAAGGCGCTTTATGCGCCTTTTTTCATATTAGTGATTTCTTGACATATCTGATTTTCACAAAACTAATGCAAAAAATATGATGGAATTATTCGCGATTATTTTGCAATTTCATTGATTATCCCTCATATTGTGATTATGGATTAAGTCACAAAAATTTAGGAATAAATAAACCTATGTATGTTCCAACGATTGAAAACGCTTTAGTGCCAATGGTGGTAGAACAATCCTCTCGTGGTGAGCGTTCTTTTGATATTTATTCACGCCTTTTACGTGAGCGGGTAATTTTTCTGACAGGTGAAGTTGAAGACAATATGGCCAACCTGATCGTTGCGCAAATGTTGTTTTTAGAAGCTGAGAACCCAGATAAAGATATTCATCTATATATTAACTCGCCAGGTGGTTCGGTGACTGCAGGTATGGCCATTTATGACACCATGCAATTCATTAAACCGGATGTTGTGACTTACTGTATGGGTCAGGCAGCATCAATGGGTGCATTCCTGCTTAATGCAGGAACTAAAGGCAAACGTTATTGCCTTGAAAATGCACGTGTCATGATTCACCAGCCTTTGGGTGGTTTCAAAGGTCAGGCATCAGATATTGAAATTCACGCACGTGAAATTCTGTTCATTAAAGAACGTTTAAACCGTTTAATGGCTGAACATAGCGGTCAGGACTATGAAAAAGTGGCACGCGATACAGACCGTGACAACTTCATGACTGCTCAGCAAGCGAAAGAATACGGTCTTGTGGATGAAGTTCTAACGAAACGTCCATAAGTTTTAGAGATTGAGATATTGGAGTAAATATGTCCGAACATCCTCAAGGACAAAAGCATTGTTCATTTTGCGGTAAAACGCAGTCTGAAGTCGGAAAGCTGATTGCAGGCGAGGACGCATACATTTGTAATGAATGTGTGGACGTATGCTTAGATTTGGTTCAAACCAGTCAACAGGTCGAAACCAATGACTGGGCGAACCGTCCTTTACCGAAACCGCATGAAATCCGTGCGGCGCTCGATCAATATGTGATTGGTCAGGACGTAGCGAAAAAGACATTATCTGTGGCCGTATACAACCATTACAAACGTCTGAAAGTACAGACCAATGGTAAGAAAGCAGATGATTCCGTTGAAATTGCCAAAAGTAATATCCTGCTGGTCGGTCCGACCGGTTCAGGTAAAACCTTGCTGGCACAAACCCTTGCCCGTCTTCTGGACGTTCCATTTGCCATGGCAGATGCAACAACCCTAACTGAAGCGGGTTATGTGGGTGAAGATGTTGAAAACATTGTACAAAAGCTTTTGCAAAAAGCTGATTACGATGTCGAAAAAGCGCAAAAGGGCATTATCTATATCGATGAAATCGACAAGATTACCCGTAAATCTGAAAACCCATCCATTACTCGTGATGTATCAGGTGAAGGCGTACAGCAAGCCTTGCTGAAAATGATCGAAGGTACGGTTGCTTCAATTCCACCACAAGGTGGTCGTAAGCACCCGCAGCAGGAATTCATTCAGATTGATACCTCGAATATCCTGTTCATCTGTGGCGGTGCATTCTCAGGTCTTGAGAAAATCGTACAGCAGCGTCAGGAGAAAGGTGGTATTGGCTTTACTGCAGAAGTCCGTAATAAAGACGAAAGCAAAAAGTTGTCTGAATTGTTCCGTCAGGTCGAAGCGACTGACTTAGTGAAATTTGGTCTGATTCCAGAATTCATTGGTCGTTTACCCGTGATTGCGACTTTGGATGAGCTCGATGAAGAAGCTTTAATGCAGATTCTGACTGAGCCGAAGAATGCATTAACTCGTCAATATAAACATTTGTTTGAGATGGAAAATGTGGACTTGGTCTTTGAAGATTCAGCACTACGTGCCGTTGCGAAAAAAGCACTGGAACGTAATACTGGTGCGCGTGGCCTGCGTTCGATTCTGGAAAATTCATTGCTAGAAACCATGTATGACCTGCCGAGTCGTAGCGATGTAGGCACCGTGGTGGTGAATGAAGCTGTCATTAATGGTGAAGCTGCACCAGAATTTCGTGCTGAACGTCAACCACATGATGAGCCAGAAACAGCGGCAAAAGTTGATTTAAAGGTGGTGAATAGCAAATCTGCTTGATTGCTATTCGTCAGAAACGTGCGAAAACCCCGTGTTTTCGCACGTTTTTTATTTCCAAAAGATAAAAGCAGATGCTAATCTCAACATCTAGGCGTGGACGCCGAAAGCTATAAAAATATATCGCAAAGCACTTGCATACAAGAATAAAGACGCAGTGAGGGATAAGCATGCGTGGAGTCGCAATGGTGCTCATCGGCAGTTTGGCGCTGATGGGTTGTCACGGTAAAAAAGCCGTAGTTGAGCCTACACAGCCACTCAGCACTTTAAAAAATATTGATCTTGAAAAAAAACCAGGCTTCGTCGAACAGCATCGGGTGGGGATGTTTACAATTGGCGGCTGGGTCAACCAGAAACAGGGCAATCATTTTCAGGCAGTTAAACCTCAGCATGAGGATGCAGCAATTGTTTATTTATACCGCCCGGATTCCAAATGGAACCGTCAGGAAATTGTCGCTGCCAGCCTATTTATCAATCAGCATCGTATTCCGAGTTTATTGCATAATCATCATTACTGGATTGAGTTACCTGCAGGCACTTATCGCTTGAGTACCAGCCGTCCTTTAGGTGCTTTGCACTTCCAGAAACCTAAATATCTGGACTTTACCGTAGAAGCGGGTCAATCCTATTTTATTAAGTATGATGAAGAAAATCTAAGCACCCGTCGTAGTGTTCCGGGACCTCTGATGCTGATGCCGAGCAGTGTGGGCCTCAATGAAATTGCTTTTACCCAGTTAAAATCGGACAGTTTTAACTTTTTTGCACAGGATCAGGAAACTGGGAAAATCCGCAAGAAAGCTCAGAAAATTAAGGCAACTGAATATGATCCATCTACAGATGTACAGTTAACCACACCGTTTAAACTCTGGGATCCAAGAACCTGGTAATTAATTTTAAAATTCCAATAAAAAAGCACCCATTAAGGGTGCTTTTTTATATAGCTTAAATTAACCCGCAGCAGCGTCAACTACTGGAATTTTGCCAATTTTCGCTTGCCAGATTTTTGGAGCAGTCGCGTGTACAGATGTACCATTTACGTCAACTGCTACAGATACAGGCATATCTTTCACTACAAACTTGTAGATCGCTTCCATGCCCAAATCAGCAAATGCAACCACTTCAGCTTCACGGATTGCTTTAGATACGAGGTATGCAGCACCACCAACCGCCATGAGGTAAGTCGCTTTGTTGTCTTTAATTGCTTCAACAGCAGCAGGACCACGGTCCGCTTTACCGATCATGCCATAAAGACCAGTTGCTTCTAATACCTGACGAGTGAATTTATCCATACGAGTTGCAGTTGTTGGACCTGCAGGACCTACAACTTCGTCACCCACTGGATCAACAGGACCTACGTAGTAGATGAATTTGCCTTTTAGATCAACAGGGAGTTCTTCACCGTTGTTCAGCATGTCTACCATACGTTTGTGTGCAGCATCACGGCCAGTATAGATTGTACCGTTTAGAAGCAGCGTATCACCTGGTTTCCAAGAGTTCATTTCTTCTTGAGTGATGTTGTCTAGGTCAACACGTTTAGAAGATGAAGAATCCCAAGTGACTGATGGGTAGTCTTCAAGGCTTGGTGCTTGAATATGCGCAACGCCTGAACCATCAAGTGTGAAGTGTGCGTGACGGGTTGCAGCACAGTTCGGGATCATACCGACTGGTTTGCCTGCAGCGTGACAAGGGTAATCTTTGATCTTGATGTCTAGAACAGTGGTTAAACCACCAAGACCTTGAGCACCAATGCCCAATGCGTTTACTTTCTCGAAGATTTCGATACGAAGTTCTTCAAGTTTGTTTTGTGGGCCACGACGAAGCAATTCGTCCATGTTGATCTCTTCCATCAATGCTTCTTTTGCAAGCATCATGGCTTTTTCAGCAGTACCACCAATACCGATACCCAGCATACCAGGAGGACACCAGCCTGCACCCATAGTTGGAACAGTTTTTAATACCCAGTCCACGATTGAGTCAGACGGGTTCAACATTGCCAGTTTAGATTTGTTTTCTGAACCGCCACCCTTAGCAGCAACAGTGATGTCTACTTTGTTACCTGGAACAAGTTTGTGATAGATCACAGCAGGCGTGTTGTCTTTGGTGTTCTTACGGCCAAAAGCAGGGTCAGCCAGTACAGATGCACGAAGTACGTTAGAGTTTTCAAGATAACCTTGACGTACACCTTCGTTGATCGCATCGTCCAGGCTCATGGTTAAATCAAATTTAACGTCCATGCCCACTTCAACAAATACGTTGACGATACCAGTATCCTGGCAGATAGGGCGGTGGCCTTCTGCACACATGCGTGAGTTAATTAAGATTTGCGCGATCGCATCTTTCGCAGCTTTGTTCTCTTCACGGTCGTACGCACGGCTCATCGCTTGGATGAAGTCTTGTGGATGATAGTAAGAAATGAACTGAAGCGCATCTTTAACCGATGTGATCAAGTCATCTTGCTTGATAATAGTTGTCATACAAATATCTCTTGAGCGGGCTGTTAGCTAGCGGGCTAAATTATAAGACAAATGAATCCGGTTGTGGGCGTTTTGCAGGGACATTGGCCAAAAGTTTATAGTTTAAGCAATAAGGAAAATTACTTTGGCTGAAAGATTGGTTAAAAATGACAGGTTTTTGTCATATTTACTGTCATATTTCAGCTTAAAATTTATTGGAATATAATTAAATATATTCTAAATATATGATTTTTATTAATTAATTAAAATTATGAAAATTTCATCATTGTCATATAACTGTCATAAAACTTTTACATAATGCGCTTATCAAATGAATGATGAGTTTTCTTTATGACCCTGACTAGTGTATTGATGGTAATTGCTTTTAGTCTTTATATCGCTGCTACTTGGTTCTACGGCCAGAAAGAAGATCAAGCTTAAGCTTTATCTTCTTTTTTACATTTTAAGAGCTAAAAAATTAGCCTATCTTCAAATCTTCAAATCTTCAAATCTTCAAATCTTCAAATCTTCAAATCTTCAAATCTTCAAATCTTCAAATCTTCAAATCTTCAAATCTTCAAATCTTCAAATTACCTTAATAAAAAAACAATATTTCAATCATCTTGGCCTTGCCACAACACGCCTGTGACACAGTTATTTTTCTTCATTACATTATTAACCCAGAAAAACCCAAAGCCTGAAAACCCTTACACACAGCCAATTTTTTAGGGCTTAGACTGAGGTCTCTCAACTTCTATAAATAGGACAATTGGAATGAGTAACTTTAATACAAATGACATCAAAGAACATGCTTCAGTAATTGCTTCAGATGGTACTCAAGTTGGTAAAGTGGATCATTTAGAAGGTCAGGACAAGATTAAATTGACAAGAAGTGATGACGAGAATAATGAGCATCATCTGATTCCGATCAGCTGGGTAAGCGAAGTGAAAGATGACAGCGTGATCTTGAATAAAACAGCAGAAGATGTGCACAAAGAATGGACCACGGTATAAGCATGATCTTTGCCTGACTTATTCTGGTTTGGCTTAAATAGTCAAACTGGATTTAAGTTTAAAATAGGCAAGTCTGATCTGTTAAAGTGGTAAATGCCAGCCTGTTCGGCTGGCATTTCTTTTGTGTCATCAATCTGTTTATTTTAGTTTTATTTACTCATAGAGCAGATTAAGAACCTGCATAATTTTTTGAGCTAGATAATCTGTAGATTATAGAACGTCTAATGATTACCGAGAAAACTTATAAAATAGATCAATAAAAAAACCACCCGATCTTTTGACCGGATGGTTGTGGAGTGTTAAAGAAAATTAACTAGCTTGCTGATCAGCCTGAATCGCAGTTAAAGCAATGGTAAATACAATGTCATCGACCAGCGCACCACGTGACAGGTCATTCACCGGCTTGTTCAAGCCTTGCAGCATCGGACCGACACTCACGACATTTGCTGCACGTTGTACCGCTTTATAAGTGGTGTTACCAGTATTTAGATCAGGGAAGATAAACACATTAGCACGACCAGCGACTTGTGAATCTGGTGCTTTCTGACGACCCACACTTTCAACTGAAGCGGCATCGTATTGCAGTGGACCATCAATCAACAGATCAGGACGACGTTGCTTGGCAATCTCAGTCGCTTTCACCACTTTTTCTACATCTGCACCTGTACCTGAAGTACCGGTAGAGTAAGAAATCATAGCAATGCGCGGATCAATGCCAAAGGCTTTTGCAGAGTCAGCAGACTGAATTGCAATTTCAGCCAGTTGTTCAGCATCTGGATCTGGATTAATCGCACAGTCACCATAGACATAGACTTCATCTGGCAGCAGCATAAAGAACACAGAAGAAACCAGTGAATATTCAGGTGCTGTCTTGATCAACTGGAAAGCAGGACGAACGGTATTGGCAGTCGTATGTACTGCACCAGAAACCAGACCATCCACTTGATCAAGTGCCAGCATCATGGTACCGAGTACGACAGTATCCTGTAGCTGTTCACGCGCCTGCAATTCATTGATTTTGCCTTTACGCAATTCAACCATTTTTTCGACATAATTCTCGCGAATCAGGTCTGGATCAATAATTTCAAGATCGTGCGGTAATTCAATATTGCGTGCTTTAGCAACTTCAACCACTTCTTCCGGTTTTGCCAGCAAGATACAGTGCGCAATCCCACGAGATTGACAGATCGCAGCCGCCTGAATGGTACGTGGCTCATCACCTTCCGGAAGCACAATACGTTTTTTCGCAGTAATCGATTTTTGTACTAGTTCATGACGGAATGCAGAAGGCGACAGACGTGGCTTATAAGAACCATTGATTAGCTGTGCGATCCATTCTTCATTTAAGTGACTGGATACAAAACGGGTCACCTGTTCAGCACGTTCAGTATCATCACATGGAATTTCATTGCTTAAATTGGCCAGACTTTGGGCAGTTTCAAAAGTGCTGAGTGGCGTATGCAGAATAGGCAGGCCATGCTTGATCGCTGTCTGGCAGAACTCCAGTACTGCCGAATTTGGCTCATAGTGTTCAGTCAGCACCAGTCCTGCCAATGGAATGCCATTGCTGCTCGCCAGGCTACTTGCCAGCAAGACATCAATACGGTCTGATGCACTGATAATCAGCTCGCCAGCCACAAATTTATGTAATTCATGTTCAATATTGGACGCAATTAAACTGCTATGTAAGACACGGCGCTGCTTTGCTTCACCCAGATTGACCCAGTCTGCTGAAATATGCGCTGCCAAGTCAGAAATACGTGGCACACTTAAAGTATTGCTGAATGGAACCAGACCAATGACTGGAAGCTTTTCAGAACCAATATGGGCATGGGTTTTCTGAATAGCTGCTATAAATTTGTTGGTATCACTAATCAGGCGTAAACCAGGATCAATAGTCACCGGGATCTGTGCAGAATCTTCCGGTAAGCCTTTGGTGCGCATAAATAATACGCCAGCCATACGGGTAGAAGAGGACCCACCCAGATAACGTAATTGGCTTTCAACTTTTTCAGCTGCCACTTCAGGCTGGTTGATATCAGCATTGCTGACAATGATGACTTTGGCATCGAGTGCCTGCGCTAAGGCTGCATTAAAGCTTGGCGCAAAGGTATCGCGGCTATTTGGTACCAAACCTTCAACAATAATCAGGTCGTGATTTTTGGCAATCTCACGATGCAGGCGTACTGCATCTTCAAGCAATTCATCTGTTTCACCCAGATTAAAGCGCTGAATCAGACTTTCATAAGCAATCGGTTCAACGGTTTCACTTTGGGATAAATGACGATAGAGTGCTGTAGTGCGATCTGTTTCCTGACTTTTTTCCTGTGAAAAAGGTTTCACAAAACCTGCTTTTACCCCTTGGCATTCTAAAACATATACCAAACCTAAACAGGCTGAAGTCAAGCCGACGCCTTCCCCGGTCGGCACCAATAAAATCGTTTTCATAAGTAATATCAGTCGCGCAATAATAGAAATTAGGTAAAAGGGAACCGGGCTTGCTTATGCAAGCGCAGCTTCAGGTTCAGACTTTTTTGCAGTGGCTTGCTCCACTTCATGCTCTACCACATAATGAGTTTCTTTCGCGATTCGGCCTTCTTCATCAGTCGGGACTACCCAGATTTGTGGGCCTGTACCGTTATCGATCCGGCCTTCAGTACCGCGTTTCAAACTGCTATTAGCGTCTTTATCCAGGTTGAAACCGAAATGTGGTAAATAAACCATGGTTTTTTCACGAATATACGCCGAGTTTTCACCAATACCACCGGTAAAGAACAGGCCATCAATACGTGGCAGACCACAACTTAAAGCAGCTAAAGATTTCGCCAGACGGTAGCAGAATACTTCAATCGCAAGAGTCGCATCTTCATTGCCTTGTTCTGAGGCTTCAATCAGGGTACGCATGTCATTAGACAGATTGTCAGATAAACCAAGCAAGCCACTTTCTTTGTTGAGCATCTTGTCAATTTTATATACATCCCAGCCTAAGTTTGCAGCCAGGAAGCTATGCAAACTTGGATCGACATCACCACTACGAGTCCCCATCACCACACCTTCAAGTGGCGTCAGACCCATTGAGGTATCTACACTTTGGCCATTCCACACCGCACAGGTCGAACTACCATTACCGAGATGGGCTGTTAACCAGCCACCTTGCTTAAAGCTGCCAGCCAGTTCAGAACCGCGATCGGACACATAAGCATGGCTGGTACCATGGAAACCATAACGACGTACGCCATATTCGGTATAAAGGAATTTAGGCAGCGCATAACGGTAAGCATGTGCCGGCATGGTTTGATGGAAAGCAGTATCGAATACTGCGACTTGTGGCAAGTCTGGGAATAAACGTTTAGTTGCTTCGATCCCGATCAGGTGAGCCGGATTGTGTAAAGGCGCAAGTGGAGTTGCTTCGCGAATTTTTTCAATAATCTCGTCAGTAATCAGTTCTGCCTTGGTCAGGCTGCCGCCATGTACCACACGGTGACCAATCGCATCCGGCTTATAGTTCGCCAGACGCTCTAAACCTACTTCTAGCGCTTTCTTATGATCTGCGAAAGGAATGTGAATATCGACTGGTTCATTACCGACAGTCACACCTTTAATACGGGCATTTTCTGTGCCTAAGTTCTCAGCTAAGCCGTGAATACGGAAATTCTTTTCTTCAAGCAATAGGGCAAACTTGATTGAAGAAGAGCCACAATTAATAACTAATACTGATTTAGACACGATTGTTTACCCGATTCTAATTAAAATTCTCATCCATTTCGTTGACCTGTCTGCTGGCAAAAGCGACACAAGATAGGTCTGTGATCATGTTTTAACATGGGTTTTTTTACTGTCCTAGATAGACTTTAGCCGATTAGACTTAAGCATTATCGACCACAGCGACAATAATAATTAAAATTTATCAGTTCATAGTTTTCATTTATAAATAAAATACTGTTAAAAAATGATCTATTAAACTGTAGCTTATATTTCTTAAAAATAATGTTTATTTATTCTATCTTTTAGGTATGGATATGAAGAAATTATATGCAATTTTATAAAGGCTGCATATTTACTTGAAAATGTCTTTTATTCATCTAATGCATAAAAAATCAGCCTTGCGAACAAGGCTGATTTTATTATCTATTTACTGGCGAATCTGACCATCGCCGAAGACTACCCATTTCTGGGAAGTCAGACCTTCTAAGCCAACCGGGCCACGGGCATGAATCTTATCCGTCGAAATACCGATTTCCGCACCCAAACCATATTCAAAACCATCGGCAAAGCGGGTAGAAGCATTGATCATGACTGAACTCGAATCTACACCTGCTAAAAATTCACGAGCGATGCTGTAATTCTCAGTAATAATTGAATCTGTATGATGCGAGCCATATTTATTGATATGTTCAATAGCTTCCTCAACACCCGATACGATTTTAACTGCCAGAATCGGACCTAGATACTCGGTGTACCAATCTTCTTCTGTTGCGGCAACTACCTGATTGCCCAAGATACGCTGGGTTTCACGACAACCACGAAGTTCCACCTGTTTTTCCTGATACAACTCAGCAATTCGAGGCAGGAAATCTTCAGCAACTTTCTCATCAACCAGCAAAGTTTCCATGGCATTACATACCCCATAACGATGGGTTTTGGCATTCAAAGCAATTGGTAGGGCTTTGAGCAGATCAGCCTGTGCTTCGACATAGACATGACAATTCCCGTCCAGATGTTTAATCACAGGTACACGCGCTTCTTCAGTAATGCGTTCAATTAAGCCTTTACCACCACGCGGTACAATCACATCGACATATTCAGTCAGGGTAATCAGTTGGCCAACTGCAGCACGGTCAGTTGTATTGATCACCTGAACTGAAGCTTCAGGCAAACCCGCTACTTTCAAGCCATGCTGGATGGCGGTCGCAATGGCCTGGTTAGATTCCAGAGCTTCTGAACCGCCACGCAGAATAATCGCATTTCCGGATTTCAATGCCAGTGAAGCAGCTTCCAGAGTTACATTCGGACGTGATTCATAAATCATGCCCACTACGCCTAAAGGCACACGCATCTTGCCAAGCTGAATACCTGTAGGACGGTAAGCCATATCGGTAATTTCACCAATTGGATCTTTCAGGCTGATCACATCTTTCAGGCCCTGTAACATACCTTTAAAGCGTGCGGGGTTGAGTTCTAAGCGATCAAGCAGGGCACTGTCCAGATTGTTCTGGTGAGCTTTATTCATATCAATCTGGTTAGCAGCCAGAATAGCGGCCTGACTGTTTTCTAAAGCGGTATAAATTGCTGACAATGCGCTGTTTTTAGTTTGGGTAGACGCACGAGCCAAAATGCGAGAAGCCTGGCGTGCCTGCTGTCCTACCGTTTGCATGTATTGTTCAATAGACTCTTGCATAGCGGTTCAATCACTTAGAAATTTCACTTTGATATTAACAGTCTGATGCCGGACAATGAAGCCCATCACTTAAAAATCATAAGCTTTTCACTGTTTATAAACATTTTGAAATTGTTTTATCTTTAAAAGCAGATAAGTGGTTGTCGAATCAGTTGCTTGTGAAAAGCCGCTCTGTATAGAATGAAATGTAGCGACATAGATGTCATTGATATAATTACTACAGCGCAGGATGCGTGTTCAGGATAATCGGAATAATCCTGAAGCATAAGATCTGTAAATAATGACTTGCACAATAAAAATAAGGCAAGGACGGAGGAAAGGAATATGAATTCCATTATCCAGATGGATGCCCAGGCATTGGACCAACATAGCCATTACGGTTTTTTTGATCTTTATGATAAGCACAGTTTCAAGCAACCAGCACGTACGACATGGATCGATGGCTGGAAAATCGAGTATATGGCCATTGCGCGTCCTGATACTTTGCATATGCGCCCAATGGTGATTATTGGGGGAGCTTTTCAGAACTTTAATTCTTACAAATATTGTGTAGAACAGTTATTTGATGCGGGACCTATTATTTTAATTGATTTACCTTCCATGGGGGCCAACCAGCAAATTACTAACGTTGATACCGGCTTATCTGCAGGAACACTTGAACTGGAAGATCTGGCAGCGATGCTAGGCCAATGGCTGGAGCAGATGCAACTGCCTAAGGTGGCTATTCTAGGGATGTCTTTAGGTTCAGTGGTGGCTTCCTGTCTGGCAGATCAGCGTCCTGAACTGGTAGACCGTATGATTTTGATGGGTGTAATGCAGAAAACCCGCAAAAGCTGGCGCATGCTGCTGGAAGAATCTTTGCATTTAATGAAAGAACAGCGCATGGACGAATTTGGCCAAGCAGTAATTCTTTATCTGGTTAATCATGCACGTTTAAAGGAAACCCGCATGTCGCCAACAGCAAAACGGCTGTTTTTTAAGCAGATGTCAGAATTTACAGCGACAGAACAGGACCGCTATGACATCAACTGTAACCGTCTTTTAAGACTGACCAATGTACCGATTCCTCAATGCAAAGTTTTGGTGGCTTGCGGGCAATATGACAGCTTTACCTTGCCGCATGAGAATGCCAATTTTGCCCTGCAATGTCCAAACATGCAGTATGTGCAGATCGCTTCTGCAGATCATGTGCCTCAGTTACAGCGCCGTAAAGAAACCATGCATCTATTTGCAACTTTCCTGCGTGATGAGCCGGTTGATCAACTCGAAGGTATTATCCCGTTCACCCGTGAACAGATGCAGCAGATCGAACGACGTGGGGAAGAGCGGATTACGGTTCAGGATCCACAGCGTTATTTAAGTCATCGTCATTCTGATCTGGTATTCAAGGCAGAAATTGTCGATATGAATTTCTTTGGGGTGTTGCTGGAATTGGAACCTGGATTAACCGATCAGGCAGCCGCATATCCACGTGATCTGGCTTTACATCTGGAAGATGAAGAAGGTGAGTTCAAGATCGAATGTCTGATCTTCGAACATGATGACACTCAGTTACGTGCCTTGTTCAAGCATGGCAGTTTTGATGTAGCAGAGCGTTTATTACGCTTTGTCCAGAAAGAGAAAGCAATTCAACAGGCTGAAGTATTCGATGCAGTCATCTAAAACAATAGAATTCATAAAAAAAACAGCGTAATTAAACGCTGTTTTTTTTCACCGCATGAATCATCCAGACTAAATCGCCCAAATGTTCATCCTGTTCATAATGAGGACTCTGCTGTCGAGGTTCTGCAAAATAACGTTGTGGCTGTTCGACCTCCACCCGCATAAACCCAGCTTGCTGAAAAAACTGCTGTAGTTCTTGGGGCGATTTAAAATGAAAGGTGAATGCACTGCGTGAGATAAATTTTAGCAGACGACTACAGGCCCAGATAAAGCTTGCCAGTCTGTTTTTGACCGGTTCAGGGTAAATATCACTGAGATAATGCACTTCACTGAAACCTTGACCATATTCGTTAATACCTTTGAGCAAGGTAAACAGCATTTTTTGATCAAAGTAATTGATCAGGCCTTCATTAATAATGACTAAAGGCTGCTGCGGGTCAAAGACTTTAAAAATATTCGCCAGTTCTGCACTAAAAATATCGCCGCTCAATACTTCCGGGGCATCCTGATCAATCTGCTGCAAAGCATTAGTTTTGATCTTGGCCATATCGGGCAGATCCAATTCCCGATAATTAATCCCGGTAAATTTCTGTCTAAAATTCCAGCTGCGTGGGGATAAGCCACTGGCAATTTCCAGTACCTGTAATTGAGGATATTTACTAATTAACTGACCTAAGTGTTCGTCAATCATTTGATGACGCTGTTTCAGGGTGGTGCGCATACTGCCACCGACATGACGCTCAGCCCATGACTCCAATGGATGAACCAGTTTGGCAAGGAATTTACCTTTAGAGGTGGCAAATACCGGATGTGAAATCCCCATTTTGTACCAGATATAGCCGGTATAGTGTGCAGTAAAAGAAATATGGCGATGTTGTGAAAGAGATTCTGTCATGTCGTCCTGACCTTATTGTTGTTTTAATTCAATGCTGCTCATCAATATAGCAGTCTTTTCAACATGATAATAAAAAAGGAACACCTTGTCGTGTTCCTTTGTCGTATTCAGGTCATTTAAAAATTACAGAACCTGATCTTTAAACTGACTGATTTCATCACGGATCTGGCACCACTCATCTCCAAGATTCAGTTCAGTGCCGATCTGAATCTCTGCAATTTTTCCGCGCATGCGTTCCAGACGCTGCTGATTTGGCAGCGGTAGCTCCTGAATGCCTTCAAGTGCGATACACTGTGCTGCGCGATCATTGCAGACTAACCCCATATCACAACCTGCTTTCAATGCCGCCTGAATACGGGCATCGGCACCACCAGCCACACAGGCAGCCTGCATGCTTAAATCATCCGAGAACAGTACGCCGTCGAATCCAAGTTCTTGACGTAACACTTTCTGAATCCAGAATTCTGAAAAACCGGCTGGATTTGGATCAACCTGACTATAGATAACATGGGCAGGCATAAGCGCATCCAGTTGGGATTGTAACTGGATAAAAGTCTGCATATCCTTTTGCTGGATTTCTTCATAGCTGCGCATATCAATGGCAGCGGCCACATGCGAATCTGCTTTAACCGAACCATGTCCCGGGAAATGTTTGCCAGTCGAAGCCATACCAGCACGTTTCATACCTTTCAGGAAAGCACCAGCCAGTGGAATAATATCCTGAATATTTCTGGCAAAGCTACGGTCGCCAATCACATCACTAATATCATTCAGATCCAGCACAGGCGCAAAACTGAAGTCAATTCCGACAGCCAGTACTTCGGTGGCCATTAACCAGCCACATTTCTCGGCCAGTTCCAGCGCTTTTTCACGATTAGTCTGGTAAAGCTCACCAAATTTACCCATGGCAGGCAGTAGGGTAAAGCCCTGTTTCAGGCGCTGTACACGGCCACCTTCCTGATCCACCGCAATCAGAATATCTGGACGGACCTGACGCATATGATCAGTCAAAGCGCGGACTTGGGCAGGAGATTCAATATTGCGACCGAATAAAATTACACCACCGACTTGTGGTGCACCCAAGAGTTCAATATCTTCTTGAGTAAGGGTAGTGCCTGCGATGTCGAGCATCAATGCGCCAATCATATGCGGAATCCATTTTAGAATTTTCGGGGAAAACAATACCTGAATTCTGCAATGATTTGCTACACTTTGTCAGCACAGAATATGATAAAACTACACGACATAAACATATTAAGTTGTTTAAGATGCTGAATACTTTAAGTTCTGCTCGAAAAGCAACACGGTCAAATTGGTCTTGAGGCCAAGGAAGTACGAATTATTTATGAAATTTCAAACAATAGCTTGTGCAGTTGCGATTGCGACAGGCGGATTATTTTTTACCCATGTGGTGAATGATGCAATTGCAGCTGATGGTAAAGAAGTAGTCAGCAAAGCAGTGCTTCAACCTTCTCAAGAACAGGCATTGGTATCCCGACAACTGGCAACTCTCGTTGATCGCCAACATTATTTGAATATGCGTCTGGATGCTCAGACTTCACAGCGTATCTTTGATTTTTATATTGATAGTCTGGATGCAGATCACAGTCTTTTTCTGGCATCTGAAATAGAAGATTATAAAAAACGCTATGGCGCTACTTTCGGTGCCAATCTGAAAGCCGGCAATTTGTCTGGCCCTTATGAAATTCATGCGCAGTATCGTGAGCGTTTAGCCCAGTTCTATACCTTTATGCTGGAAGAACTGAAAAAACCGCAAAACCTGAATCAGAAGAATGTATATATTGAAACGGATCGCGAAAAAGCGCCATTCTTTAAAACTCAGGCTGAACAACGTGCTCACTGGTCAAAAATGCTGGTTTCTCAGCTGATTAACCTGACGATCAGTAAGGAAGAAGAGCAAGCTAAGCAGAATGCACTCAAAGCCAATCCAGAACTGGCAAATGGCCAGGATCTGACTGGGCCGGAAGATTTAACACCTGCTCAAACTCTGACTAAGCGTTATACCCGTCAGTTAGAACGTCTCAGCCGGATCAAGAGCGATGATGTACTGGACAAAACCCTCAACGCGATGATGCTGACTTATGATCCGCACAGTAATTATTTCCCGCCTGTAGATGCGATGGAGCTGAACCGTCAGACTACATTGCAGCTGGAAGGGATTGGGGTGTCGATTCGTCCGGAACGTGGTAATGAAGATTACACCAAGATTGAAACCATTGTAGAAGGTGGGCCTGCCAGCAAATCAGGACAGGTAAAATCAGGTGACCGTATTGTTGGCGTTGCTCAAGACGGCGAACAGATGGTTGATGTAATCGGCTGGCCGAGCAATGAAATTGTTGGCCTGATTCGTGGTAAGCGCGGCACCAAAGTAACACTGAAGTTACTAGGCCCGGGTGCGACCATGGGACAGGCGCGTAATGTCAGTCTTGTACGTGATGTGATTCAGGAAGAAGATGCCGGGGTTAGAACCCGTACCGTGGAAATCCAGCGTGATGGTAAAAAATATCAATATGGTGTGATTGAAATTCCATCTTTCTATCTGAACTATCGTGCCCGTCGTGCGGGTACCGACTACCGTTCCGTATCAGAAGATACCAATAAGGCCCTGAAAGAGCTGGCTGCGAAGAATGTTGCCGGTATTATTGTAGACTTGCGCAATAACCCGGGTGGTTCACTTGAAGAAGTGGCACGTATGCTGGGACAGGTGATCAAGTCAGGTCCTGTGGTTCAGATTCGTGATGGTAACGGTAATGTCAGCGTCTTTGAAGATGATGATGGTGGTGCACAAACCTATGCCGGTCCATTGGCAGTAATGGTGAACCTGGCTTCTGCATCTGCAAGTGAAATTTATTCAGCAGCAATTCAGGATTATGAACGTGGCATCGTGATTGGTAGTACCACAACAGGTAAAGGAACTGCGCAGGTTCAGCTGGATAGCTTGGCACATGGTCAGGCAACACTGACTCAGCGTAAGTTCTACCGTGTGACGGGGGGTAGTACCCAAAACAAGGGCGTGATTCCGGATATCAAGCTGGTCGATATCTATAACGAAGAGTTTGGTGAACGTAAGGCTAAAAATGCCCTAGAGTGGGATACGATTCCAACTGCGCCATTTAAACGTGAAGGTGTGGTCCAGAAATATGTACCGGAACTGGCCAAGTTATCTCAACAGCGTGTCGCTCAGAATCCTCAATTCAAGTATCTGGAACAGCGTACAGCGGCTATGAAAAAAGTCGAAGACCAAAAACGTGTAGTTCTGGATCTGGAACAGCGTAAAGCTGAGTTGCTGGATATCGAGCGTAAAGCTTTAGAAGCTGAAAATGCCCGCCGTGCTGCAACCGGCCTGAAGCCTTATCCAAACTGGGAAAGTTATCAGGCATCTCTGGATGCCATGGTTGAAGCCCGGGCGAAAATGAAAGCCAAAGAGCGTCCGGCATTACCGGAAGAAGAAGCTTTTGTGCTGGAAGCCGCACATGTCTTGGCTGACTATGCTCAAGTACAGTCAAAACAGTAACTTTAACATAAAGTAATATAAGTTCTAAAAACAGCCTATTTCGATAGGCTGTTTTTTTGTGCAAATAAAATGCAATATCAATTAAATACAAAGTGCTATGTAACTAAATAAAAAAGAAAAATTTGTGATTTATGTCGAATAAAAAAGCTGGAATATTAAATTTAATCAATTGATAAAATCTCAAAGACTTCTAATATATAAGCTGAATTTTTATTTTATCGATTCAGGGCAATTTTAAACTTCACTCCAGCTACTGAAGAGATAAAAATATTGCAATAAATTTTGTATATAGCTTCAAGTTTGAAGCAGTCGGGATGAACTCTGAAAAAGAGTATTTTATTTTTTATAGGGCGTAAATTTAGCGGGGAATCGTGCGAATACAGCTGCGCAATAAAATAAAAATGATCGCCCAGATGGAACATTTTATATGATTCATGCTCATCATGATGTCAGTCTGCTCATTGGATCGATGGCTGTAGCATTTATTGCCTGCTATTTGACGCTTACGCTTGAGCAGATGCTATTTCGTAATGTATCGCTAAGGTTGAAAACCCTTGTTTTACTGTTCAGCGGTGGCTTGCTGGGACTGGCGATCTGGGGAATGCATTATGTCGGCATGACGGCAGCTCATTTTCCTGATGCTTATGATATAGATACTGCACTCACCTTAAGTTCTTATGTGATTGGCTTTGTGGGAGCAACCTTTGCCATCTGGCTCACCACCCGTAAAACTTTGCCTTGTGCCCGTCTGATTCTAGGGGCTGTCCTGATGGGGCTGGGTATGTCAGGAATGCACTATGTGGGCATGCTGGGCCTGAATGTTAAAAATCATGTGACTGCCTATCACCCTTTATTAATGATCTGTTCGATTCTGATTGCGACAAGTGGGGCTGGACTCAGTTTCTGGGTGGCATTCAAATATCGACAGGCAGTGCAAAGTACGATCCGGATGAAGCTCGTGGTCGCAAGTATGCTCACGTTGACCATTGTCGGGATGCATTATACGGGAATGGCGGCACTCAGTTTTTATGAAAATGCCCATCCATTGAGCCAGATCAGTCATTCCCACTATGACTTGCTATTTTCAGTCATCCTGATTAGTTGTCTGGTACTGGTGACTGCATTTGGCGTAGCCATGCTGGAGTTACGCTTTGAATCACGTAACCGTCAGCTGATGCTGGCCAATAAAGAGCTGGCGAATCAGGCGATTCAGGATAATCTCACCAAACTGCCAAACCGTTTATATCTGGTCAAATATGCACAATTGCTGTTTTCTGGCCGGCAGCAAGATGCTCAGCATGAAATCGCTTTTTTATATATTGATTTGGATCGCTTTAAAGCCGTGAATGATGTGTTTGGCCATCACGTTGGGGATCAGCTACTGATTCAGCTGGCTTATCGTATTCATCAAATTCTGGGAGATGATTCCAAACTGCTGCGTATCGGTGGCGATGAATTTCTGCTGGTGCTGGAAAATACTACAGTAGAGCAGGCCTCGAAAATATCAGAAAAGATTCTGGAACTGATTCAGGAAAGTTTCCAGATCAGTGGCAAGACCATCAATATCTCGGGCAGTATCGGGATCGCCATGTATCCGAAGCATGGCCAGAATCTGCAGGATCTGCTGATCAATGCAGATGCCGCCATGTTGACTTCCAAGTATCAGGGACGGAATACCTATTCTGTTTTTAATTTCTCGACCGATCAGCATGAAAGCAAAAGCCAGAGTAAACTGATCAATGATCTGTATAAGGCAGTAGAAGAACAGCAATTTATCTTGGTTTATCAGCCAAAATTTACCCATGATGAGCAGATCTGTGGTGTAGAAGCGCTAATCCGCTGGAAGCACCCATTGCATGGTTTGCTGGGTCCGAATATGTTTATTCCCGGAGCAGAAAAAACCGGTTTGATTATTCCGATGGGCTACTGGGCTCTAGAGCAGGCCTGCAAACAGATTCAGCTCTGGGAAGCTGATCATGCTGATTTTTTCCCAATCGGCGTCAATTTATCTGCGGTTCAGTTTGAGCATAAGCATCTGATCAGCACACTGGAACAACTTCTGAATCAATATAAAATTGATCCTCAACATTTGATGATCGAGATTACCGAATCGACTGCCATGCATCATATTGATTCGAGTATCCGGACTTTGCAGCAGTTGCGTCAAATGGGCATCCAGTTGGCGATTGATGATTTTGGTACCGGGCATTCTAGCTTCCTGTATTTAAAAAACCTGCCTGTCGATGAGCTGAAAATTGACAAGGAATTTATTCAGGGTCTGAGTGCAGGTTCCAAGGAAGAAATGATTCTTGAAAGTATTATTCAGCTGGCCATTAAACTCGGTTTAAAAGTGACAGCTGAAGGAATTGAAACTGTGCAGCAGGCAGAAATTTTAACCCGTTTGGGCTGTCAGCAGATGCAGGGCTATCTGCTGGGTAAACCGATGGATGTCGAGCAACTTGAAGCTAGGGTCTTTGTTTCTTGAACCCGGTAAATCACTATTTAGAATTTTTTATTATTAAACTAATCAATTGTAAATTATAAAATTTATGTGGTTATCGATTTATAATTTCTAGATTGGGTAGTGAATTAAATCCGTTAAATCGACGAGCCAAAAAAATATCAGTTCAACCAGAAAAGAGAATGGGAAACTGCGATTTCTCCAGTTTATAGGGCTGCTTATTGGCTCTAGAAATCTGCTACAATATCGTCAATTTTTCATATTGATCGTATTTGATCTTGAGCACTGCGGTTCTGCAGTAGGTATTTTCCATGAGTTTTAAAGATGAGTTAGCGGCACAGGTCGCTCAGCGACGTACATTCGCCATTATTTCCCACCCCGATGCCGGTAAAACCACCATGACAGAAAAATTGCTGTTATGGGGCCAGGCCATTCAGGTTGCAGGTATGGTGAAAAGCCGTAAATCGGATCGTGCAGCCACTTCTGACTGGATGGAAATGGAAAAGGAGCGTGGGATTTCGATCACCACGTCCGTCATGCAGTTCCCGTTCAAGGACAAGATGATTAACCTGCTGGATACCCCGGGGCATGAAGATTTCTCGGAAGATACTTACCGTACCCTCACTGCGGTAGACTCGGCGCTGATGGTGATTGACGGTGCAAAAGGTGTCGAGGAACGTACTATTAAATTGATGGAAGTGTGTCGTATGCGTGACACCCCCATCATTTCTTTCGTCAACAAAATGGACCGTGAAATCCGTGAGCCTTTAGAGCTGCTGGATGAGATCGAAAATGTCTTGAAAATTAAATGTGTGCCGATTACCTGGCCACTCGGTACAGGACGTGACTTTGCAGGTGTCTATAACCTGCTCGAAGAAAAGTTCTATGTCTATAAAGCCGGTTTTGGTTCAGTGATTACTGATATCGAAGTTCGTGATGGCTATGATCATGCAGACTTACGTGAAAAAGTCGGAGAGCTGGCTTGGGCTGCGTTTGAAGAATCGTTGGAACTGGTACAAATGGCGAATGAGCCATTAGATCGTGAAGAATTCCTGGCAGGCCGTCAAACTCCAGTGCTGTTCGGTACTGCTTTGGGTAACTTCGGTGTCGACCATGTTCTGGATACATTTAGCGAATATGCACCGCCTCCAAAAGCGCATCCAACTCAAGACCGTAAAGTAGAGGCGGATGAAGAAGGTTTCACAGGCTTTATCTTCAAGATTCAGGCCAATATGGACCCGAAACACCGCGACCGTATTGCTTTCATGCGAATCTGTTCAGGTAAGTATGAAAAAGGCATGAAAATGAAGCACGTGCGTATCGATAAAGAGATCCGTATTAGCGATGCCTTGACCTTCCTGGCCGGTGACCGTCAGCATCTGGAAGAAGCATGGCCGGGTGATATAATCGGTCTGCATAACCACGGTACCATCCAGATCGGTGATACCTTCACTTCCGGTGAAAAACTGCAATTTACCGGTATTCCGCACTTTGCGCCGGAAATGTTCCGCCGTGTCCGTCTCAAAGATCCATTGAAGTCAAAACAGCTGCAAAAAGGTCTGAAAGAGCTGTCTGAAGAAGGTGCAACTCAGGTCTTTATGCCACAAAACAGCAATGACCTGATTGTTGGTGCTGTGGGTGTGCTGCAGTTCGAAGTGGTAGCTTATCGTCTGAAAGAAGAGTACAAGGTGGACTGTATTTATGAGCCAGTGAGCATCAATACAGTACGTTGGGTATCTTGTGAAGATGAGAAAAAATTTAACGAATTCAAGAAAAAAGCCCATGACCAATTATCTGTAGATGGTGGTGGTCACTTGACTTATCTTGCACCAAGCCGGGTGAATTTACAGCTGATGCAAGAACGTTATCCAGATATCGTATTCCGTAATACACGCGAACACTAAGCCTTCAGGCTTGGAAAATGTTAAACAGCTTCTCCGGAAGCTGTTTTATTTTGTGCTACATTTAAACGACTCATTACTTATATCTCTAAAAAATCATGAAGTTTAGTAAGGAAATCCTGCTCGGCTCAGTCATTGGCTGTAGTTTGTTACTTGGAGCATGTGATAAAAATGAAAAAAAACAGCCAGCTACAGAACAAAAAAAATCTGCAGCAGTCACCCCTGAAGAAAAAGCCAAATTTTTGCCTTACCTGAATATTCAGGAGAAATCGGCCGATATTGCCTTGCCATTTTGTGAGACCAAAAACTGTATTAATCTGGATATTCAGACCTTAAAGACAGCCGATTCCTGGCTAAACCAGTCTATTGAAAAGCAGCAGGCGAAAGTGATTCAGGATCAAATTGGCCTAAAGCAGGATATGAGCCTGCAGCAGGCGGTTAATGCCTATGTAAAAAAATCCGATGCCTGGCAAGCCCAGCTCAAACTGAATAAGGCCTACGAATTATCTCTTTATACCCGTATTCCTTATCAGCGCAATCAATTTGTGTTAATGCAAATTGGGGTAGACAGCACTCAGGAAAATATCCGTGTCAATGAACGCTATTATTTCTTTGTGGCTGATCGTGTGCAGCAAAAAATACTCAGTCCTCTGGATATTATCAATCCTGAACAGCAGTTGCAGATGGACCAAATTGTGCAGCAGGCTTACCAAAAATGGTTAAAGGACAATAATGCAGAAGTCCAGCAGAAAGCTCCAAAAAAACTGTATTGGGGGCAGGCGGACTGGTTCTTTGATCAGGAAGGAATTGGTCTACATTATCGGAGTCAGGAAATTAGCAAAGATGCCAAACAACTGGACATCTATTTAACCAAAGAACAAACACAACAAGTCTTGAAAGTGGATATTTATCAGAATATGTTCTAACAGGTAGGTCCTGCAAGGATAAATGATGATGTTGAATAAAGGTTAATGCATGTCAAATTATAAGAATGTTTTATGTCTGTCAGTATTGGCATCAGCAGTTTTGCTGAGTGCCTGCCAGCCTAAGGAAAGAGAGCCGAAAGAACCTGCTGCACCTGAAGTGGTACAGGCTCAGCCTGAAGTGCTGAAGCTGAGCGGTGATACTGAGAAGCTGAAACTGGCCTTGCCTGAATGTGAAGGAAAAAACTGTCCTGAGATTTCTATTGAGCGATTGAAAAGCAATCAGCCATTTATTGATGAATGGATAGATCAGCAGATTCTGCAGCAGCTACAAGGTATTTTGTCTATTGATGCGATCGAACCGGCGAAAGCATCGGCTGCCAGTGAAGCTGAAGCCGCTGCTTCCGAACCGCAAACCGCATTAGCCAATGTCAAAACTCCAAAACAGCAGCTTGAACAGCAGATTCAGCCGCATATGCAGACTTTCCTGAATCTGGATAAGGAGTTGAAAGCACTCAGTGCCAGTCATAGTATTAGCCTGATGATCAAACCGAGAATTCTGCAGTCTGGCGATCCACTTGCGACTGTGGTTTTAAACAGTACCCATTATCTGGGTGGTGCACATGGCGCTTCTGCTCAAACCTATTACAATTTTGACCTTGAGCAGAAAAAGCTGATTAAGCTGGATGATATCATTTTGCCTAAACAAAAGGCTCAACTTGAAGCCAAAGCTTATGAGGCTTTTAAAGCCTGGGTGATGGAATCCAAACTGGCCAATGATGTAGCTGAATATGAACAGGCCTGGAAATTCAAACTGACTGATAATTTCTATCTGTCTAAACAGGGATTGGCACTGCAATATGCCGAATATGAGATTGGTCCTTATGTGGTGGGTTTGCCACGTCTGGTCATTCCTTATGAACAGCTGAATGGCATTCTGAAACCTGAATATCTGCCTCAAACAGAGAACGCTGCTTCAGAAGCCGAGCCTGCAACTCCTGCCAAAGCACGCTGATGGTTTCGTTATTTGATACCCATACCCATTTTGATGTTCCCGATTTTGATCATGATCGGGAACAGCTGGCTTATGCATCCAAAGCAGCAGGGGTGGAGCATCTGGTCTTAATTGGTTTTTTACAGAGCCGGTTTAAGGATTTATTGCAGACGCATCATTTTATTAATCAGTTAGACAATGCGCCTCAAAGTCATCTGGCACCCGGCCTGCATCCATTTTATATTGAGCAGCATCAACCTGAGCATTTACAGGATCTGGAGCAGTTATTAAGCACAGAGCCTTGTATTGCCATTGGTGAAATTGGTCTGGATACTTCCGATAAACGGCATAAACAGCCGGAACTTTTCCAGAAACAGAAAGATTTTTTTGCTGCACAGCTGGAACTGGCGCAGCAGTTTGATAAACCTGTGTTACTGCATATCCGTAAATCTCATGCCGATGTTTTACAGATTCTAAAACAGCATCAGTTTAAACAAGGTGGTATTGCCCATGCTTTTGGTGGCGGGATTGAAGAGGCGAAAGCCTTTATTAAACTGGGCTTTAAGCTTGGGATAACAGGGCAAATCACCAATCCGAATGCCAAAAAACTGCATCAGGTGGTACAGCAGGTAGGACCGGAACATCTGGTGCTTGAAACCGACTGTCCGGACATGACGCCCTTATGTTGCCAGCATTCTACTGAGCAGCGAACTCGCAATACGCCTGCCAATCTGCCTTATGTCCTGCAAGGCCTGGCCAAGAGTCTGCACATGGATCAAGATGAACTGGCACAGCAGCTCTGGAAAAATACCCATCAGGCTTTACATCTAGCGATCTAAGATAAAACCCTACATCGGTCGGAAAGCGTATTTCAATGTATGATCCAGTGAAAAAAGGTGCATTATGCAATTTCTAAAATGCTTGAGACTTGGCATCATGCATATAAATTATTTTGAGTGAGATTCACATGGCACAAGGACTATTGGCGGGTAAGCGCTTCTTGATCGCAGGTATTGCAAGTAAATTATCAATTGCTTTTGGTATTGCTCAGGCATTACATCGTGAAGGTGCAGAACTCGCTTTTACTTATCCAAATGAAAAGCTGAAAAAACGTGTAGATGATTTTGCTGCACAATTCGGTTCGGAATTGGTTTTTCCTTGTGATGTGGCTGTAGATGCAGAAATTGACAATGCATTTGCAGAACTGGCAAAACACTGGGATGGTCTGGATGGTGTCGTACATTCAATCGGTTTCGCACCAGCACATACTTTAGATGGTGATTTTACTGATGTGACGGATCGTGAAGGCTTTAAGATTGCCCATGACATCAGTGCGTACAGCTTTATCGCGATGGCACGCGCTGCGAAGCCATTACTGGCTGTACGTCAAGGCTGCCTGTTAACCCTGACTTATCAAGGTTCTGAGCGTGTGATGCCAAACTACAACGTGATGGGTCTGGCGAAGGCCTCTTTAGAGGCAGGTGTACGTTATCTGGCATCTAGCCTGGGTGCAGAAGGTATTCGTGTCAATGCGATCTCAGCAGGTCCAATCCGTACATTAGCAGCATCTGGCATTAAATCATTCCGTAAAATGCTGGATCTGAATGAAAAAGTGGCTCCACTAAAACGCAATGTGACCATTGAAGATGTCGGTAATGCAGCATTGTTCCTGTGCTCACCATGGGCGAACGGGATTACTGGTGAAATCATGTATGTCGATGCTGGTTATAATACAGTGGGCATGAGTGCTGAACTGATGCTGGATGCAGAATAAGTCTCTTTAAGAGATTAATTCTCAGCAGAGAAAAACCCTCAAGTTTTTGAGGGTTTTTTATTTTTAACTCTAATTGTTAATGATGTAAGTCTGATGACAAGTGATACAAGAATTTGGATCAAAATAATTTATCTTTCAGGACTTTCCCACTAAGATGTTTAACATAAAAACAATACAGGACAATTAAGGATGTTTAAAAATTTTTTAATCAGCATGATTTTTGTGATGGGAACTGTGGGGATCACCACGTCGGGCATGGCAGCAGACAATCACTATCATGACAATATGCATGAACTTGACCATCATTTAAAAAATTTCAAATCTGCCAAGGATAGCAAAGAGGCGCGGGCAGCATTGCAAGGCATGCAAAAATCTGTGGAAGTCTGCCAGAAAAATTTACCATCAGGTCTACAAAAGCTAAAATTCAAAGATGCAAAAGTTACGGCTTATCAGGGATTGTTAACTGACTTATTGAAAGAGATTAAACAAGCTGAGCAACTTGTTGCAGCCAATCAGCTAGCCAAAGCCCAAACCCTCACAGTGAAAATGGATCAGATTAAAAAGCAGGGGCATCAAGCCTTTAAATAAGCCATAAAAAAGACCGCAATTACGGTCTTTTTTAACTTCAAGATCAAGTGATTAAGCTTGACCTTCAACAGCAGCAGCTTGCGCACGTTGCATGTTCGCTTCAAATTCAGCATCGAAGTTGATTGGAGTAAGCAGCAATTGCGGGAAGCTACCTTTAGTGACCATATCATTTACCGCTTCACGAAGGAACGGGAACAGAATGTTCGGGCAGTAAGCACCAAGAATGTATGGCAGACGCTCTTCTTCCACGCCATCAATCAGGAAAATCCCTGCTTGAGTCACGTCAACGATAAACGCTGTATCACCTTCATTGGTTGCTTGAACCACAACTTTTAAAGCCACTTCAAAATGAGTCGGATCAATTTTTTCTGCAGAAGAAGAAAGGTTGATGTTTAACTCAGGTTGCCATTGCTTGGTAAAAACTTGTGCCCCAGGAACTTCAAAAGAAATATCTTTAGTGTAAATACGCTCTAATGCCAATTGTGGTTGAGCTTGTTGTTCTTCACTCATTCTTTAATCCTTGATATGAGGTAGGTTTTAGTAGATTAAGCCAGTAATTCGTCTAGTTTGCCTTCACGCTCTAGGGCATAAAGTTGATCAAAACCGCCGATGAATTGTTCATTAATAAAAATCTGTGGCACGGTACGATGATTGGTGCGTTGCATCAATTCAAGACGTACTTCAGGGGCTTCATTCGATAAATTAATTTCTTTGAATGCAACACCTTTGCGCTCAAGGAGCTGTTTTGCACGGATACAATACGGACATACTGTCGTCGAATAGATAGTAACTTCAGCCATGATCAATCTCCTGTTCGCAGATTATTTGCTTTTCACCAAAGGTAAACCTTGAGCTTTCCAGTTTGTAATGCCGCCATCCAGACGGTAGGCATCTGCATGACCTACCTGTTGAAGTGCAGAACCTGCAACTTGCCCAAGATTACAAATGAACACCAACGGGCGATCAGATGCTTTTAACTCATCAACGTGTTTTGTAATTTGGCTATATGGAATGTTACGGCTACCACTGATGTGACCTTCACGGAAGTCTTTGGCATCACGTAAATCAATCAGCATGGCATTTTTTGCTTTAACTAAAATTCCCAGCGATTGCGGAGAGATTTTGCGACCATTACGTTGACCTTCGATGATGAAGAAGACAACCACGAGTACCGCGAGTGTTCCAAACAAGAAGGGGTGATTCCCCATAAACTCGAACCAACGTTCCACAATTCACCTAATTACAATTTTAAAATTGCCAAGAGTATAGCTCATAAATATGGTGATCAAAATCACCGCTTCAAGGGCTAAGCCTTAAGAAAATTAATTTTTTTGCTGCGCTTCGTTAATTTCGTCAGTTAAACGTAAATAGCTGTCCAGTCGGCGCGGCAAAATTTCCCCTGTTGATGCTGCCTGACGTAAGGCACACTGTTTTTCATGTTTATGTGTGCAGTTACGGAACTGGCAGTGACCGAGCAGATTTTCAATTTCCGGAAAACCACTTTGAACTTTGTCCAAGGTCAGATGCCAGAGACCAAATTCACGGATTCCCGGTGAGTCGATGAGAGCAGCGCCATTGCCAAAGGAAATCAGACGTGTGGAGGTCGTCGTATGCTGACCCAGTGCCGAGTTTTCAGAAATGACATTGGTTTTCTGTGCAGCATCCGGAACGATGGCATTAATCAGCGTACTTTTACCCACACCAGACTGACCGACGAAAGCCACAGTTTCTTCATTTAGACGAGCGGACAGTTCTGTCAGATCGCCATCGGACTGGGTTTGCATGACTTCATAACCCAAATCTTTATATTCTTTAAGCAAATCCAGAATCGGATCATTTTCCTTGAGCAAATCTGATTTATTGAGCACTAAAAGTGCTGGAATCTCTGCATCTGCACAAGCCACCAGATAACGGTCAATCAAACCTGGTGCTGGTTCAGGCAATGGCGCGAACACAATCACAATCAGGGAAATATTGGCGGCAACCGGTTTAACCTTGTGGTAACGGTCAGGACGGGTCAGCAAAGAAGTGCGCGGATGAATCGCTGTAATAATGCCGAGTCCGGTATTGGGATCAGCCTGCCATTTGACCCGGTCACCTGTTACCAGCAATTCCAGGTTAGTTCGGGTATGGCAGCGCCAGACACTCCCTAGTTCAATCGGCTTCCAGAATGGCTCAGGTTCACCTTCAGCCACGACCGGTTTTTCAGGATGCTGTTCAGGTACAGACAAGGCCTGGACTTCAAGCTGGCGGCCATAATGCTGCACGACCAGTCCTTCCAGGTCTTGAGAGGTATCGATCTCTTCCTGACGCGTTTTGTGCTGTTTTTGAATACGACGTTGTTGTTGTTCAGTTAAACGACGTTTACGTATTAAAGCCATTCAAATCCTAAAAAACCATGGGAGCGAGATGGCAAAAATAGCATGAAGCGGGGTGTCAGTTACAGCATCGACGTAATAAATTTGCTACTATAAATGTTTTATAGCCTAATAAGATTGCACATTTATGAGCAGCACCCCGGATAGCCGCCTGATTTGGATTGACCTGGAAATGACAGGTCTAGATACAGACAATGACCAGATTATTGAAGTTGCCACGATTGTAACGGACGATAACCTAAATATTCTTGCCGAAGGGCCCGTGCTAGCTGTGCATCAATCTGACCGTATCCTGAATGCGATGGACGAGTGGAATACTCGCCAGCATGGTCAGTCTGGCCTGATTGAGCGTGTACGCCGCAGTAAATTGACTGCTCAGGATGCAGAACGTGAAACGATTGAATTCCTGAAAAAATGGGTCAATCCAAAAGTATCGCCGATGTGTGGTAACTCGATCTGTCAGGACCGTCGCTTTCTGCACCGTTTAATGCCTGAACTGGAACAGTATTTCCATTACCGTAATCTAGACGTATCTTCAGTAAAAGAGCTGGCAAAACGCTGGCGCCCTGAAATCATGAGTGGTCTGAAGAAAAATGCTTCGCATCTAGCGATGGATGACATTCGTGATTCGATTGCCGAACTGAAATATTATCGTGAATATTTCTTCATTATGAATAAATAATCCGAACAGTGAAAAAGAGGCGAAAGCTTCTTTTTTATTGCTTGGCAGAAAGTTTCTTGTGATAAAAGTTTTCACTGCTTTCAAACAGTACCCAGGTCAGAAGCACCAGAGCAAGATGGGTTTGGGTTTCATATTGATCCAGGATAATCAAGGCAAATAATCCCAAAGTCAGGATACGGATCATGATACTGAGATAATAATTTTTCTGCTTTTTAAAGGTTAAACCGTAAAGATAGAGCAGGAACAGCAAAACCACCAGGGCAAAAAGGGCGTTAAATAGCATGCTGATCTGGCTCCCTTTAAGGTAATCCTAATTGAAATATTGTGAAGTTTATGGTGGTTGTAATTTGATCGATTTTACGTGTTTTAGCGATGGCACAAGAAAGCTTTTTTGACTGATTTTGTATCTGGATTTTAATGGCAGTAAAGTGCCCATGATTTTGCTAAAATGCTCTGGTGTTTTTCTTGCTATTGATGACCTATGACTGATCTGCTTCAAGATGATGAGTATGACCGCCGTTTTGCGGGTGTAGCCAAAATTTATGGTGACGATAGCTTTCATCATTATGAAAACAGTCACGTGATGGTGATCGGAATTGGCGGTGTTGGTTCATGGGCAGTCGAAGCATTGGCACGTACCGGGATTGGTGAGCTCACACTGGTCGATATGGATGTGGTCGCAGCATCGAATATTAACCGTCAGTTACCAGCTATGACGGCGACACTAGGATGTGAAAAAATCGAAATCATGGCAGAACGCTGCCGTTCGATTAATCCACGCATCAAGATCAATCTGATTGACGATTATCTGACGCCAGAAAATGTGAAAGAAATTCTGTCAGGAAATCCTGACATCATTCTGGACTGTATCGATGACGTCAAAGCGAAATTTGCCTTGATGCTGCATTGCCGTTTTAACAAGGTTCCATTGATTGTATCCGGTGGAGCAGGCGGTAAACTGGATCCCTTAAAAATCCGTGTTGCCGATTTATCCAGAACCGAACAGGATCCAATGCTGGCAAAATTACGTGCGCAATTACGTGCTAAAGGTATCTGTAAAAAGCCAAAAGAAAAATTTGGCATCACTTGTGTCTACTCTATCGATAACCCATTCTCGAGTGCAGATGTTTGTGCAAGCGCAGGCTTACGCTGTGGTGGTTATGGGTCTGCAGTGGTAGTGACCTCTAGCTTCGCCATGGTTGCAGTATCGGAAGTATTGAAAAAGCTCGATAGTAAAAGACTTAAAGCCTGATTGAGTCAAAAAAAAGCACACGATCTGTGCTTTTTTTTATGCTAAGTTTAAAATGAATTTTTATACATATAACAAAAACAATGTTTTGGTTTTGGAGCAGCTATGTGGTTTTTGCTAGTGCTGGTTTTGGGGATTGGGGCTTTAGCAATCTGGATGTGGAAACGTCCTGATCCGGTGAAACGTGATCAGGCCAAAGCCGTGCATCATGATCTATGGATTGAGCAGATTGATGCTCAATTGAAATATGCAACGCGTCTAAGTACGGATCCGCATCATCCAGACTATGAACGTGCCTATCAAATTTATCAGGGACTGGCCCAGCAGCAGGAATTGCCACAGGCTTATGTAGGTATGGCCTTGATGCACTTAAACGGACAAGGGCGTGAGCAGAGCATAGAAAAAGCCATAAGCTTTCTTGAAAAAGCTTATAGTTTAGGTGGTGAGGATGCAGCCTATCATTTAGGCCAGATCTATGATGGTCATCAATACCAATTAAATGATCCTGAAAAAGCCTTGTACTGGTATCGGCATGCGGTCGCGCGTGGTCATCTGGATGCGCAGTATCGCATCACTGAGCTGGCTGAATCTGACCATGACACTGCAGAACAGCAACGTCTGCAACTGTTAATTCAAAATGCCGAGCAGGGACATGCCAATTCACAGTATCAGTTAGCCCAATATTATTTGGCGGATGGTGCAGCGCAAGATTTAAGTTTGGGTATCCATTATCTGTTTCTGGCAGCACAGCAGGATCACTTGGCTGCCAATCAGGATATTGCCGAAGCCTATGCAAATGGCAAAGTCTTGTCCAAAGATCAACAGCAGGCTTTGAATTTCATTAAACGCTGTATTCATCTGGGTGATCAGAGTGGTTTATATGACTACTATGCCGGCGTGTTACTCGGCAGTATTGATCCTGATCAACGTCAACGGGTGTTTCAGCATCTATTACAGCAGTCCAAAGAACATAAAGATGCACAGGCCAAAACCCTGATCGGTCTGGCTTATTTTCATGGCTGGTATGTACAAAAAAATGAAACCATGGCATTTCGCTACTGGTCTGAAGCAGCACAAACCCAGCATCCACAGGCCTTGAGTCTGATTGCCGCACTATATTTTGAATCCTATCTGGTCGCACATGAACCGGAGAAAGCATTTGAACTCTATCAACATGCCTTGCAAAGCGATCCTGATCATCGCTTTAGTCAGATGGGCCTGGCACTCTGCTATTTAAACGGAGTAGGTGTAGCAAAAGATACGGCTAAAGCTACCCAAATGATTCAGGAAATTGCACAGCAAGAGCAACTTGCAGCACAGTCTGAAGCTGATCTGATTTATATAGTGGGACGTTTTTATGGCTTGCCTGAATATCCACTACCGACACGAGAAAAAGCAATTCAATATTTGAATCAGGCGGTGGCGAAAGGTTCAAGTAAGGCTGCCTGGTATCTGTATCAAGCATATTCTGGTTTTTATCCAGTCTTTGAAGTGAATGAGGAACAGGCCAAACGTTATCTGCATCAGGCAGCTCAATTGGAAGATGCACAAGCACAGGCCGAATTAGGCTTGATGTATTTAAAGGGCAAGAAGGTGGAGCAAGATACGGCTTTAGGACTGAAATATCTGCAACAGGCTTTGAGCCAGCATAATGGTCTCGCACTAAATGCTTTAGGTGAGGCTTTGGAACAAGGAATTGGCATTGAAGCCAATTTGGATCAGGCAATCCAGTGCTATCGTAAAGCGGCTGCGCAGGTGAATGCTGATGCTTATAGTCATCTGGGGCGCTTATATACCAAAGGCATTGGTGTAGAACGTGATATTGCAATTGCCCGTCAATGGCTAGAAAAAGGCAGTCTGTTAGGACATGAGCCTTCTATTGAACAGCTCAACAATGTAAATGCTTATCTGCATATGTAAACTTCAATAAAAAAACCGCTGACTAACAGCGGTCTTTTTTGAGTCAAATATATTGCTTAAGGTAGTTGTTTGATCGGGCTACCACCCAAAGCTTGCATCAGGGTCACATAAGCATTGTATTGGCTTTGTCGGGTTTGCACCAAAGACAGACGGGCATTCCGCGTAGTTTCCTGTGCATCCAGCAGATTTTTCAATGCTACTGCACCATTACGATAACGCACTTCGGTCAAACGTTCAGTACGTTCAGCCAGTTCAACGTTACGCTGTTGTAACGCAACCTGTTTGGTGAGTTCAGTACGATTAGACAAGGCATTCTCTACATCGGCAAAAGCTTCATACATGGTCTGACGATACTGGATAATCGCTTTTTCATATTCCAGTTCATTCACCTGCAAATCACGCTTCATGTCATTCCATTGCAGGAATGGCAGGCTGAGTCCAGCACCTAAGGTCGCCACCGGATTTTTAAGTGCATCTGACAATGATGAACTGGTGCCCACGCCGGTACTTAGGCTGCCAGTCAGGCTGATCGAAGGATAATAACTGGCTTTATTGGCATCCTTGTTGGCCAAGGCTTTACGCAAACGCAATTCAGTAGCTCTCAAGTCAGGACGACGGGAGAGAAGGCTAGCAGGTAAGCCGGCTTCAATCGACGGTAAAGTAATATTCGGTAAACGTTGAGGTTCCTGAATCGAAAGCTGTTGCACAGGCATATTCATGAGTACTGCCAGTGCCGTACGTGTTTCCACACGCTGCTGTTCAATTTGGCTTAAGGTCGCTTGCTGGCTTTGAATGGCCTGTTCAGCCTGAGTTAAATCCAAACCAGACACAGCACCGGCACGATACTGGACATTGACCAGATCATAGGTACGCTGTGCAGTCGCTAGGTTTTGTTGAACCACGCTATAACGTTCATTTAGATAACCCAGCTGCCAGTACAGTTGAGCAGTCGTACCAATCAGACTTTGTGCAGTCGCTTGCAAGTCTTCTTCAGATGCCAGGGCTTCCCAGCGTGCTGCTTCAGTCTGATTGGCCAGTTTACCGAACAGATCCAGTTCATAGCTTAAGCCAGGGAAATTAACCCCAAAGCCGGATGAACTGCTGCCATCTTCCAGATCAAAGCTTCTACGCGTGGTTAACCCCGCATCACTGATACGTACACCTTGCTGGCTTTGTGTCTGTCTGGCCTGAATACGAGCTTGCTGTAAATTGATCCCGGCAACGGCCAGATCACTATTGGCTGCCAGTACGTCATTCACCAGATTATTCAATTGCGGATCTTTAAATAGAGTCCACCATTGATCTGCCAGAATATCAGCATGGATTTGCTGGCTTACAGCTTTACTGTTTTGAAAGTTGTTAGGCACCTGTACAGCAGGCTGTTCATACGGCGTTTTCACTACGGCCGCACAGCCAACCAATGAACTCCCTAGAATCAGGGCACTGGCAAGTTTGGTAAGAGTATGCATATCAGATTCCTTATTCTCGAGAAAGTGCATCGACCGGATTCAAACGGGCTGCATTACGTGCCGGGATAAAGCCGAACACAATACCGATCAGGCTTGAGCAGACAAAGGCCGCGACAATCGATGTGGTCGAGTATGCCATCTGGAAGGTTCCTCCAGCAAAATGGGTAATCAGCTGACCGATACCGAGTGACAGCAATACGCCTAAGATACCGCCCAGAATACAAACTAGAACAGCTTCAATCAGGAACTGCTGCAGAATGTCACTTTGGCGCGCACCGACCGCCATCCGTACCCCGATTTCCTGAGTACGTTCAGTCACGGAAACCAGCATAATATTCATTACGCCGATACCACCCACGACCAGTGAAATCACCGCAATTGCCGAGATCAGCAAGGTCATGGTTTGAGTCGTTTGCTGAATCGTTTCACGGATACTGTCTGCATTTTGCGTAAATACATCCTGCGCGCCGTGACGTTGGACCAGTAAATTCAAAATGGCATTTTCAGCAGCTGCACTCGGATATTCATCCTTAATACGCACAATGATCTGACGTACATTCGGTTGACCCAGCATACGGCTCATGACGGTAGAATAGGGTAGATAGACATTCAGGCTATCATTGTTTCCCATCATGCCTTTTTGCGCATCAATGACGCCAATCACTCGGCTTGGTACACTGCCTAAAAGCAGCACCTGACCGACAGGATTGGTGCCATCTGCAAAGAAAGTGTTTTGGGTGTTGGTATCAATCACCACATCCTGCGCCTGTTCAGTGATACTTTCCTTATCAAATGGCTGACCTGATTTAAAGGTCATACCTTTAACATAGAAGAAGTCTTCACTAACGCCGTTGACGGTAGTTGATGCTTCAATCTCTTTGAAGCGTCCAGTGACACTGCTGTTGACCGATGGGCTGACCCCATCCACATAAGGCTGTTCTGCCAGTGCATCGGCATCAGCGGGAATTAGCGTCTTGGATTGGGAGGAACGTGAATTATCCCCGAAGCCCCGGCCCTGGAACACGGTAATGGTATTGGTCCCAAGACTGCTGATATTTTCCAGAATCTGCTTTTGTGAACCGTTACCCAGCGCAACGACCGAAACCACCGATGCGATCCCGATAATAATCCCGAGCATGGTCAGGAAGGTCCGCATCCGGTGCGCATTCATGGCCAATAAGGCCATACGGAAAGCTTCACCGAGACGGTCTACTGCAGAACGCCAGCTCGAGATTTTCTTCTGTTCATTTCGGACCAGATTTTCTTTCTCGAAACCATCATCAACTTCAGGCACATTCGGTTTATCTGAAATAATATTCCCGTCTGAAATCTCGATAATACGCGTCGCATTTTTTGCCACGTTATGATCATGTGTGACCAGAATAATGGTATGACCTTTGGCATTCAGCTCACGCAGAATCCGCATCACTTCAATACCGCTATTCTTATCCAGTGCACCGGTTGGTTCGTCGGCAAGAATCACGTCACCGCCATTCATCAGGGCACGGGCAATCGAAACACGCTGCTGCTGACCACCAGACAATTGACTCGGACGGTTCTGGGTTTTTTCACCCAAGCCCAAATCAGTCAGTAATTTGACAGCACGTTCGTGACGGGTATCTGAATCTGCACCGGCATAAATTGCAGGAACTTCGACGTTACCTGCCGCACTTAAATCACTGAGCAGATGATAACGCTGGAAAATAAAGCCGAAATATTCACGACGTAACTGTGCCAGTTCATCGGCTTCAAGTTCGCGGGTTTCACGGCCTTTAACTTTATAGCTGCCCTTGGTCGGCTTATCCAGACAGCCCAGAATATTCATCAGGGTGGATTTACCCGAACCGGACTGACCGACAATGGCGACCAGTTCGCCCGGATAAATCTCCAGATTGACCCCTTTTAAAATCTGGACCGTGCTTTCACCCGCAGGGAATTCACGAACCAGATTCTTGACCTCGAGTAGAGGTTGCTGTTGTTGATTCATGCTTACATTCTCATTGGGCCGGCGCCACCAGGACCGCGGCCACTGCCGCCACGTTTAGCACCGTCATTAGAAGTATCAGAGCCATCTGCAATCACAACCTGATCACCACGTTTCAAGCCTTTGATCACTTGTGCAGTAACACGGTTATTCAGACCAATCAGGACAGGGGTTGGTTTTGCTGTACCGTCTGCCTGCAATACACGAACCATGGCACGCTGAGCTTTACCTTGTTCAATCAGGGCACGTTCAGCATCAGAAAGTTCTAAGCGAAGAGGGCCGTCACCTTCCGGACGTTTACTATCGCCACGGGCTTGATCCTGACCTTCGCCACGTCCAGATGGGTCACCGGCTCCGCTAGAGCCTTCACCACGATTTGGACGTTGTGGACGGTTTGAACCTTGAATGGCAGCCGCCGGAACAGTCAGTACATTTCGTGCTTCATCAAGAACGATATAGACTTGCGCCGTCATATCAATGCGCAGCTTGCCATCTTCATTCGGTACATCAAACAGGGCATTGTAATACACTGCAGAGCCTGAAGTTGAGCTTGAAGTATTGGTTTCGGTATTAATTGAATTTGGTGCAGGTTCAACCTGACGCAGTTTTGCGTAAATTTTCTTATCAGTATTACCCAAAGTAGTGAAGTACACTGTTTGGCCTTCCTGAACTTTCATGACATCGGCTTCGGAAATTTCAGCTTTAATCGTCATGGTATCCAGCTGTGCTAGTTTTACGATGGTTGGTGCACTTTGATTGGCGTTTACAGTCTGACCTTCTTCAGTCACGATCGCTACGATAGTTCCATCCATTGGCGCCACGATTTGGGTATAACCGAGATCTTCTTTCGCGGTTGCCAAGGTTAAACGTGACTGCTCAATCTGTGCATTAATCGCAGTGATATCTGCCTGAGCGGTTTTGTAGCTGGCTAATGCAGATTCCAGTTCTGAACGCGAGGTTGCATCTTGGGCATACATGGCTTGCTGACGCTTATACTCGGCTTCCACCTTGGCAAGGTTGGCCTGCTTCACGGCAAGCTGTGCCATCTGGTTTTTAATGCTGGCTTCAGCAGTCTTTAAATCATTTTCCTGACGAACAGAGTCAATTCGGGCAATTAACTGGCCTTGTTTGACCTGATCGCCGAGTTGCACATACATTTTTTTAACCTGACCCGAAACCTGGGCACCGACACTGACCATTTTGGTGGCTTCAAGTACACCAGTTGCCAGTACCGAATTTTCAATATCCCCTTGGGTCACTTCAGCTGTAATGTATTGTGGCTGCTGCTCTTTTGGTTTCAGAAAATACCAGGCAGTGACTGCCATCAGGATGGCAATTACAATCGCCATAATGAGTTTCGTAGGTTTTATTTTTGGCATATGGATTCAGATTCGGGTCGTAGGATAACAGTTGATTATAAAAGCGAAATTAGGATAAAACGTGAATTTTTTTTATTTAAAATGAGAACTATTTTCCACTGCCTGGTTTAAAAAAGCATATAAGATAAAACCTGATTTTATATAAAGGATTCATTGACCTACTCCTATTGGAATCATCTTTTTTAGGTGAAATTTTATACGATTTAGCTATCCAAAAAATATTGATCATATGATGAATCAATTAAATCTTCATGGGAGTATAAAGTACTTCTCAGATATACTGCATGCAAAAACTTGGCCACTAAATTGCTGATAAAAATACGCCATAGTGCTGCTCAATATCATGGAAGTTTTTAATGATATTTGTTGTAAAAATAATTCTGCGCTAAAGCCAACCTCTTTTATTTTTTAATCTAATTTTTCGAATGATGTGTTCTATTAAAATTTAAAAAATCTATTTTTTACATATAGATTTAAGCAAATAAAGTTTGTAATATTTAATTCCATAAAAAAAATATGGGTTTATTCATTAAGAGAATATGCTTATTTAATGAGCGAAAAAATAATACGACTTTACTAAGAAAATTGATGAGGTTCATAGATGGAATGGAATGAAAGTTACAATATTAGAATTGAGGTGATTGATCATCAACATCGCCAGATTCTGGACTATATAAATGCTTTAGAGTAGGTCAAAAGTACCGGAGATCGCGATAAAATCCGGGAGGTTTTAGATGATTTGATCGACTATACCCAGTCACATTTCAGCTTTGAGGAAAACCTGCTGGAACAGGTGAGTTATCAATATTTGCCCTCACATCGCGGCATACATGAATTATTTGTCAAAAAATTGAATGATTATCGTCTGAAGTTTGAGCAAGGTCAGTCCATTGAAAAAGATTTGTATCTTCTTCTGTCCAAATGGCTCATCAACCATATTCAGCACGATGATCAGGATTATGTCGAAGCAGTACGGGATAATATGCTGAGCTACCTGCGAACGCAGGAGAAGAAAAAAGGCAAAGGCTGGTTCGCGCGTTTCTTTAGTTAGGCACTCGAGGATGCAAACAAGCTTTGACCGCACATTTCAGCAATGGCCTGCAAGATCAGATGTTCAGGGTTCTCTCTGGACATCCCTTTGATTGCAGCATCGATCCGGATCAAAAGCTGAGGCCAGCTTAAAAAGCGCTGTGGACTTAAACGACGCAAGGCTTGCTGATATAAGCTCACTTTAGTCTTCCAGATACCAATTTGTAAGGCATTTTGTGGCTGTTCAAATAATTGCATCAATAGACGCATTTCTTTACTGATACTCCACAAAATCAGGCTCATCGGTTCACCTGAGGCAATCAGATACTGAAAGATCTTAATTGATTGTGCCAAATTCCCATTCAGCAAGGCATCACTCAGATCATAGGTGCTGTAACGGGACTGATCCTGCAAGCAGGCATATAGATGGTCAATCTGGATAATATCTACTTCAGCAAAGGTATCTGCTACGCGCATCAGGCTATTTTTGGCTGCCAGCAAATTGTGCTCATGATGCTGCTCTAGCCATTGCCAGGCGTCATTGGCCAGCTTAATTCCTAGTTTTTCCGCTTCAATTCCGAGGATCTGTTGACGATCTTTTGGGTAGTTGGCCACTAGCGATACATTTACGCCATTGGCATCAATGGTCTGGAAAAAGCTGGATTTCAGGCTGCTGGCATCTTGCTTCGGCATGACCACCAACAGCAGGTTGTCACTGTCCTGTTGCAGATAGCTTTTTAATAGTTTGAGACCACTGGCATCCGGTTTGATATTGCCATGCACTTCAATTGCCAGTTGGCTAGAAAATAATGACAGGCTGTTTAAAGCATTGAAGACATTTTTCCAGTCAGAGGCAGAGCTAATATCATAACGCTGGCGTTCAACTTCACGGCTTTGCCAGCTGCTACGAAAGGCATCTACCAGATTCTGTTCCAGCAAAGGCTCCTGACCATGCAACACCCAGGCACCGCGAGCTTCATTGACACGTTTTAATGCCTGGAGGTAGTCAAGTTTCATTGGGTCATCTTATTGGGCTGGTTGAGTCGAAGTTTCTGGTTTTGCCAATGGCAAACGATTCGAAGAAATTTGACGGGCAATCTGCTGGGCCACATCATCAATCAGGACCTGATTTAAGAATTTTTGTTCCTGGTCATCCGTATTCACGGTTTCAATATCATATTGATAGGTACGGGTCGCGATTACAGTACGAGGTTCAGTCACCGGATTGCCTTGTGCATCTTCGATTCGGAAAGTCACATTCAGACGCAATAAGGTTTCCACCAGTTTGCCATTCAATTCTAAACGGCGAGGGGTGTAATCTAGGACACGTAAGACATAAGCATCAGGTGCATTACTCAGCTGTACTCCAGCAGCACCCAGGTAAACAGCCAGTTTTTCCTGAAGATCTTCAGTATTGTCAGGGAGGGCCAGACTCATGACTGAGTAAGCTACAGGTGCGGAACTCGGATTGGTTCCTTTTAAATGAAAGCCACAGCCGACGAGGCCTGCACTTAGACCACAAGTTAAAACAATTGCTGCTAAACGTTTGCCTAAATGCATGAGTATCCTCTTTTCCCTTGGGGAAATATTTGAAATCCTGAACCGGATTGTAAAGTCAAAGCCCGTTGGCTGGCAACGGGCTTTGTTTGGAATTGTTTTTTAATCCCTCCCTACCTCCCTTTAAAAAAGGGAGGAGAACCCATTTTTTATATATGGACGGGAATTCCCCTCTTTATTAAAGAGGGGTTAGGGGAGATTAAATCCTTCCAAACCTCCCTTTCTTGCGCTTCAATATAAAGCAGTGCTTTATATCTTGCTCAAGGAGGCTTCAAGGAAATTAAACCACCAAGTTCACTAACTTATTCGGCACCACAATTTCTTTCTTGGTTGGACCAGTCAAGAATTGCTGAACTTCTGGCAATGCTTTGGCTTGAGCAAGAATGTCATCTTTCGATGCATCCACAGACACTTCAAGTTTGCCACGAAGCTTACCGTTCACTTGAACCACAATCGTTTGGGTATTACGAGTCAATGCAGATTCATCCACTTGTGGGAACTGTGCTTGAGTTAACTCGATTCCAAACTGAGCCAATAAAGTCTGGCTTAAGTGCGGTGCAAATGGAGCAAGCAATGTAAGAAGCGTAGTGATCGATTCACGAGCTACAGCAACGTCATTATCATCTTTCGCTTCAAATTTGTTGTTCGCATTTAACAGTTCCATCATAGCTGCAATGGCAGTGTTGAATGCATGACGACGTTCGATATCATCACCCACTTTCTGGATGGTTTCGTGAGTCTTACGGCGTAAATCTTGCGCAGCTGTAGAGAGTTTCGCTTTATTAAACTCAGTCGCGGTATTACCTTTTTCAAGGAAACCGGTTGCCAAACGCCATACACGTTTCAGGAAGCGGTTTGCGCCTTCAACACCGGCATCAGACCATTCAAGTGATTGATCAGGTGGTGCAGCAAACATCATGAACACACGTGCAGTATCTGCGCCGTATTGGTCAATAATCGCTTGCGGGTCGATACCGTTGTTTTTCGATTTCGACATTTTTTCCTGACCGCCAACGATGACATCTTGACCATCACCTTTGTATTTCGCAGAAGTGATGCGACCTTTCTCATCACGCTCAAGTTCGATGTCGGCAGGGTTGAACCAGGTTTTCTTGCCTGATTCAGATTCGCGGTAATAAGTATCCGCAAGCACCATACCTTGAGTGAGCAAGTTAGTGAACGGCTCGTTACCTTGTACCACGCCTTCGTCACGCATCAATTTGTGGAAGAAACGTGCATAGAGCAAGTGCAGAATCGCGTGTTCAACACCACCGATGTATTGGTTTACAGGAAGCCAAGTTTGACCTGCTTCAGGTTTTACCATGCCATCAGTAAAGTCTGGAGATGCATAACGTGCATAGTACCAAGATGATTCTACGAAGGTGTCGAGCGTATCTGTTTCACGACGTGCATCGCCACCACAGCAAGGACAAGTGGTTTCGTAGAATTCAGGCATCTTGTTCAGTGGGTTACCTGAACCGTCTGGAACAACGTCAGTCGGAAGTACCACAGGAAGTTGATCTTCAGGTACCGGCACTTGACCACATTTGTCACAGTTGATCATTGGAATTGGACAACCCCAATAACGCTGACGAGATACACCCCAGTCACGTAGACGGAATTGAACTTTTACATTCGCAAGACCTTGTGGTTCAAGTTTCGCCAAGAATGCATCAAATGCGCCTTGAAAGTCTAAACCGTCAAATTCGCCTGAATTAACCAGTTTACCGTCTTTAGAGCCGTACCATTCTTGCCATTGAGTTGCGTCAAAGTCTGTATCTTCTGCACCTTTGGCATCAATGACTTGCTTGATGGTTAAGCCATATTTGTTGGCAAATTCGAAGTCACGTTCATCGTGTGAAGGCACTGCCATCACCGCACCTGAACCGTAAGACATCAGTACGTAGTTTGCGATCCAGACTGGAACTTCTTCACCTGTGACAGGGTGTTTTACAGAAAGGCCTGTTGCCATGCCTTTCTTCTCGGCAGTCGCAAGATCCGCTTCTGCCACAGAACCCATACGGCATTCTTCGATGAATGCTTGAAGTTCAGGATTGCCTGCTTCTGATTGGAGGGCAGCTGCTTTTAGCGCCATTGGATGTTCTGCTGCCACAGCAACATAGGTCACACCCATCAATGTGTCGGCACGCGTGGTAAATACAGTTAAACCGTCTGCATACACGTCTGGATTCGCTGAAGGGAAGGTGATTTCCATACCTTGTGAGCGACCAATCCAGTTGCGTTGCATGGTCAGGACTTGTTGTGGCCAGCCGTCTTTTAATGTTTCAAGATCGTCCAGTAATTCTTGCGCATAATCAGTGATGCGGAAGTAGTACATTGGAATATCACGTTTCTCAACCAATGCACCTGAACGCCAGCCGCGACCATTTTCAACCTGTTCATTGGCAAGAACTGTTTGGTCTACTGGGTCCCAGTTGACTGTAGAAAGTTTACGGTAGATCAGGCCTTTTTTATAAAGCTGAACGAATAGCCATTGTTCCCAGCGATAGTATTCTGGTGTGCAGGTTGCGAATTCACGATCCCAATCTACAGACAGGCCAAGTTTCTTCAACTGATTACGCATGTAATCAATATTTTCGAAAGTCCATTTTGCAGGAGCGACCTGGTGTGCAATTGCAGCGTTTTCCGCAGGAAGACCGAAAGCATCCCAACCCATGGGTTGTAATACAGTTTCACCTTTTAAACGGTGAAAGCGGCTGATCACGTCACCAATGGTATAGTTACGCACATGACCCATATGCAGTTTGCCACTTGGGTAAGGGAACATCGAGAGGATATAACGACGTGGACCTTCTACAGTGTCGGCAACTTTAAAGGCTTTGCGAGATTCCCAGTCCTGCTGGACTTGAGGTTCAATCGCACTGGCTTGATATTCTGAGTCAATGTGAGTAGTCATATACGTAATACAAGAGAACGGTTAAAAAAAATATAAGGCACAGCATAGCGCAAAATGCACCTAAAAGTGAATTTTGCGGATGGTATTCTGCAGGAAAAATCTAAATTGGCAGACGAGTATGATTAGAAGGCTACACGCTCAGACTGACCACGTTGTAAAGCTTCATTGGCTTCACGCTGTTGCTGCTCATTTTCAGAAACGACAGGCACAGGTGCAGATGAGTTTGAGTTACCCGTTTCGGTCCGGTTCTCATTTTCGGTTGTTCTTGCTGGAGTAGGCGCGGAATTGGTCCAGCCATAGGTTTCTACTTTGCTTTTGTGCTTGGCATTTTTAGGAGGCGGGGTTTTAGTGTAGTGAGTCACGCCTTTGGCATCGACCCATTTATAATATTCAATCGCTAAAGCAGAGCTGCTTGCTACACCTAAAACAAACGTAGTGGCAAAACTTAATGCGGTCAGGAAAGATCTTTTCATGAGTAAAAGTCCTGAAAATTTCAAGCGGTTAAATAGGGTTGTTATTGTAGAGAATTTTTTGCCATAAGATGATTTTTAATTCAATTAATTTTGTGATCAGTAATGATCTTAATATTTTGAGCTGATACCTAAAAAGAGTAATTTTATATAAAAAGAAATTTATTTATAAACAGTTGCATTGAATTTCTTAAAAATTCATTCAATTTTTTTATATAAGACATATTAAAAATTTATAAAATTAAAGTTTTAAGTATATGAAATTTATTAATTTAAATTAAAATTTTAAAGCTAAAAATCATAGTTAAAGTCGAAATTGTCTGTAAAAGCAGCAAATTTCAGACGTATAAACAATAATAGCCTGTTTTTTAAACTTGACTTTAAAGGCTGAAAACACAAGAATGCAGCAATAGTTTTATATGCCTTAGATCGATCACCCTTCGAATAAGTGTCATGTCATGCAATGGGCAATTTTTCTAGCCGAAAAATTGAACAAAGCGAACAAAATATGTTTACCCCAACATGTTTTAGATCTTGTATTGCTCGAACAGCAGGTAGATCGGATTTTTTATTCCTATTGCTTTGAAAACTATGAAATTTGTGTGCTATAACAGTGCAGACAGTTAATGAATGAACACTGCAAATGCCTCCCATTTGTGCAGTGAATAATATAGGGTGAATCACGTTGGAACTTCTATCTGGTGGTGAAATGCTCGTTCGCGCATTAGCGGATGAAGGCGTTGAACATGTTTTTGGATATCCAGGCGGCGCAGTACTGCATATTTATGATGCGCTATTTCAACAAGACAAAATTAATCATTACCTCGTACGTCACGAACAAGCTGCCGGCCACATGGCGGATGCTTACTCACGCGTAACAGGTAAAACTGGTGTTGTGCTGGTCACTTCTGGCCCAGGCGCGACCAATACCGTTACTCCAATTGCAACGGCTTATATGGATTCCATTCCAATGGTGATCCTGTCTGGTCAGGTTGCAAGCCATTTGATCGGTGAGGATGCGTTCCAAGAAACTGATATGGTCGGTATTTCTCGCCCAATCGTGAAGCACAGCTTCCAGGTTCGCCATGCCAGCGAAATTCCTTCAATTATCAAAAAAGCATTCTATATCGCGTCATCTGGCCGTCCAGGTCCAGTTGTAGTTGATATTCCTAAAGATGCAACCAACCCAGCAGAGAAATTTGCTTACGAATATCCTGAAAAAGTGAAGATGCGTTCGTATCAACCACCATATCGTGGTCACTCAGGTCAAATCCGTAAAGCGATTGATGAACTGATTCATGCGAAACGCCCAGTCATTTACTCAGGCGGTGGTGTGGTTCAGGGCAATGCTTCAGCACAATTAACTGAGCTTGCACATCTATTGGGTTACCCAGTTACGAATACCCTGATGGGTCTTGGCGCATTCCCGGGCGATGATCCACAATTCATCGGCATGTTGGGTATGCACGGAACTTACGAAGCCAACATGACCATGCACAATGCAGACGTGATTCTGTGTGTAGGCGCGCGTTTCGATGACCGTGTAACCAATAACCCGGCGAAATTCTGTCCGAATGCCAAAGTCATTCACATTGACATCGATCCGGCGACCATTTCTAAAACCATCATGGCGCACATTCCAATCGTGGGTGCAGTAGAACCTGTGCTGAACGAAATGCTGAACCAGTTGAAGCAAATGAATGTGTCCAAGCCAAATCCTGAAGCGATTGCGGCATGGTGGAAACAGATTGATGAATGGCGTCAGGTTCATGGTTTGAAGTTCGATGTACCGACTGATGGCTCAATGAAGCCTCAGCAAGTGGTTCGTGCTCTAGACAAAGTCACCAATGGCGAAGCGATCATCACGTCTGACGTTGGTCAGCACCAGATGTTCGGCGCGTTGCACTATCGCTATAAGCGTCCTCGTCAATGGATCAACTCTGGTGGTCTAGGTACGATGGGTGTTGGTCTGCCATATGCAATGGCGGCTAAGCTTGCATTCCCGGATCAGCAAGTAGTTTGTATTACTGGTGAAGCATCGATTCAGATGTGTATCCAGGAACTTTCTACCTGTAAGCAATATGGCTTGAACGTGAAAATCCTGTGCCTGAACAACCGTGCCTTGGGTATGGTGAAACAGTGGCAGGACATGAACTACGAAGGCCGTCACTCTAGCTCTTATGTAGAGTCTTTACCTGACTTTGCAAAATTGATGGAAGCTTATGGTCATGTGGGTATTCAGATTGACCATGCGGACGAGCTTGAGTCTAAGCTTGAAGAAGCGATGGCAATCAATGATAAGTGCGTATTTATTAACGTAATGGTTGACCGTACAGAACACGTATATCCAATGCTAGTTGCGGGTCAATCGATGCAGGATATGTGGTTAGCAAAAGGGGAGCGCACGAAATGAGACATATTATCTCTGTACTCGTAGAAAACGAAGCAGGCGCGCTTTCTCGCTTGGTGGGTTTATTCTCACAACGCGGCTACAACATTGAAACATTGAACGTTGCGCCAACTGAAGACCCAACACTTTCACGTCTGACTTTGACGACTTATGGTGATGATCACAAGATCGAACAGATCACTAAACAGCTGAACAAGCTGGTAGAAGTGGTTAAAGTGGTGGATCTGTCTGAAGGTGCACACATTGAACGTGAATTGATGCTGATCAAAGTGAAAGCTTTAGGCGCAACCCGTGATGAAATCAAACGTACGACCGATATTTTCCGTGGCCAGGTGGTTGACGTAACGCCAACAACTTACACGATTCAAATCGCAGGTACGACTGAAAAAATCGACGGTTTTATTGACGCATTAGCAGAAAACACGATTTTGGAAGTAGTGCGTTCAGGCGTGTCGGGTATTGCACGCGGCGAAAAAGTACTAACCATCTAAATTTTTTAAATTATTTCCTCATTCTAATAAGAAGGGGGCTTCAGGCAATGTGATCAAGGATCATTGCCTGATGAAACGGACACACAAGCATTTAAGCGGAGACAGCAATGCAAATTTTTTACGATAAAGACTGCGACTTATCTATTATCCAATCTAAGAAAGTAGCAATCATTGGTTATGGTTCACAAGGTCACGCACACGCGCTTAACCTTAAAGATTCTGGCGTTGACGTAACTGTTGGTCTACGCGCGAATTCTACTTCTTGGAAAAAAGCTGAAAACGCTGGTCTTAAAGTTGCTGAAGTTCCTGCTGCTGTAGCTCAAGCTGACGTAGTAATGATCTTGACTCCAGATGAGTTCCAAGCTCAACTTTACCGCGACGTGATCGAGCCAAACATCAAAGAAGGCGCGACTCTAGCATTTGCTCACGGTTTCTCTGTTCTTTACAACCAAGTTGTTCCACGTAAAGACCTAGACGTAATCATGGTTGCGCCTAAAGCTCCTGGTCACACTGTACGTTCTGAATACCAACGTGGTTCAGGTGTTCCTGACTTAATCGCGATCCACCAAGATGCTTCTGGTAATGCACGTAACGTAGCTCTTTCTTACGCTTCAGGTGTAGGTGGCGGCCGTACAGGTATCATCGAAACTTCTTTCCGTGAAGAAACTGAAACTGACTTATTCGGTGAGCAAGCGGTTCTTTGTGGTGGTGCTGTTGAACTGGTTAAAATGGGCTTCGAAACTCTGGTTGAAGCTGGTTATGCGCCTGAAATGGCTTACTTCGAATGTCTACACGAACTTAAATTGATCGTTGACTTGATGTTCGAAGGCGGTATCGCTGACATGAACTACTCAGTATCTAACAATGCTGAATACGGCGAATACGTAACTGGCGTTGAAGTCATCAACGAACAGTCTCGTGAAGCAATGCGTAATGCGCTTAAACGTATCCAATCTGGTGAATACGCGAAGATGTTCATCCAAGAAGGTGCGTTGAACTACCCATCTATGACTGCTCGTCGTCGTCAAAATGCGGCTCACGGTATCGAAGTCACTGGTGCTAAATTGCGTGCGATGATGCCTTGGATTCAAGCAAACAAAATCGTTGATAAAGAGAAAAACTAATTTCTTGAATCATTTGATTTGAATGCGAAAACCCACTCACTAGAGTGGGTTTTTTATATAATGGAATAATAATTTAAATAAATATAAAAAGATAAGATGAAAGATCGAACTGAATTTTTAATATAGAAAATCATATCTATGCTTGGACTGAAGTAGGAGTAGGTGATCAAGAGTTTGAGCAATATGCATTCGAATTAAAAAATACCAAAACTTCATGGCAGCAAATCCAAACAATTATTTATCGTGATGTATTGTGGGGTAGTTGGCTTTCATTAAGTTTGTGGTTAGCTGTTTTAATTTTAATTTTAATTTTAATTTTAATTTTATTGCTTAGAGCAGCTTTGTTGGTTGACTGGGGATTTGAAGATAAAAGGTTATCTCAAAAAATAAATCATATTCAAAAATGGCAACTATTTTACAAGTTGAATTCATTGGCATGGATCAGGTATTTAATCGGTTATTAGTTGAGCATAAGTATAGTAAAGAAATTGAAAAGGTAGATGGAACAGACATAAAGCATCAGCAAGTTTGATAATGTAAGAAATGCTAAGCTCCCATAAATCAATTCATAAAACAGTCACACCTTAATTTCATACTTGATCAAAAGTATGGATAGTTATATCTCATTAACTTTTAAATGCCTGGGAATAACCAAATTTTGATTAAGACCAAGGCAGAAAGTGGCTCATAGATACATTTTCACCAAAGTCTTGGGTGTTATAACTGCATTATACTCGAAGCACAATCGATCCTTCTCAGGTTTTGTTAAAGGCTAGATAATTATTCCTAAAGAATGAATTGAATGTGGTGATCCAAACTTATTTCAATAAATATCAGTACACATAAATCATCTATTAACAGTTCAGGGATAGGTCGGATTGAAAGGTTAAAAATATAGTGCAGGAGGCGATGGCCAGCGGTAGAGCAGTGATCGCTAATGATCATGGATGTACTATTTACAGGTGCAACATGATCGGACAGGTTGGCTGAGTAGGGTGGGATAGTGGCAAGAATTCATCTGTTAGATGTCTGAATTAAGCGATTTATAACGATTACAGAAGGATGCGGACATTAACAAACTAAAAAGGTGAATGGCGATTATCTTATGCGTCAATTTGAACAAGCTCTATTTTTCAGTCGTACCAAACCTGAAATACAGGGCATAAAACAATAAGAGCTCTACAATGAAATTTCAGAATGCAAAATTAAAATTTTTAGAAATTGATTTAAAAGGCTGCATTTATCTTAATCATTTTTCACATTCAGAACGCATTGCAGCTTTTTTTAAGATCATTAGCCGGTTGGGCAATGGCGTATTCTGGTATTTGATGCTGATTGCCGTCTGGCTGATTCAGGGTTTGATGTATACCTTGCAGATTGTTTATCTGGTGTTTGGTAGTATGGTCGGAACCTTGATCTATAAACTGCTAAAAACCAAAACAGTACGGCCACGTCCTTATCAGGTGCATCAGGTGATTCGGCTCTGTGAGCATCCGCTGGATCATTTTAGTTTTCCTTCGGGACATACCTTGCATGCAGTGATGGTGACCATCGTGCTGGGTTATATCGTGCCTTTCTTGCTGTTTTTAATGTTGCCATTTGCCATTCTAGTTGCGATCTCTCGAATGGTTTTAGGCTTGCATTATCCAAGTGATGTGGCGGTAGGAGCCATATTAGGCGCACTGGTAGCCACCATGATTGTATTTACGGCACCTTTTTTTAATATCATGTTGTAAAAAATCACGAGATGATCTGGCAAAGGCTCGCAGAATTTTGCAAATTTGCTAAAGTACTACATCACAGTAAATAGGCTTAGGAATAGATATGGGTTTACGTTGGACAGATACCCTCGATATCGCGATTGAATTGTATGAAGCGCATCCAGACGTGGATCCGCAATGGGTTCGCTTTACCGACCTGCATGCCTGGGTATGTGCACTTCCTGATTTTGAAGACGATCCAACCAAATCAACCGAAGGGCTTCTGGAAGCCATTCAAATGGCATGGATTGACGAAGCACGTTAATTGCCAGTTTGAAAAAAGCAATTTTTTTACAGTTTAAAGGCAGAAAAAAGTCCATTATTCGGTATAATGCGGCAAATTTTCATGTCAACAATTGACTTAAGGAGCCAATCATGGCTATTGAACGTACATTATCTATCGTAAAACCAGACGCAGTTGCTAAAAACCACATCGGTGACATCTTTGCTCGTTTCGAAAAAGCAGGTCTTAAAATCGTTGCGACTAAAATGAAACACCTGACTCAAGCTGAAGCTGAAGGCTTCTACGCTGAGCACAAAGAACGTGGTTTCTTCGGTGACCTAGTTGCATTCATGACTTCTGGTCCAGTTGTTGTTTCAGTTCTTGAAGGCGAAAACGCTGTTCTTGCTCACCGTGACATCCTTGGCGCGACTAACCCTAAAGAAGCTGCTCCTGGTACAATCCGTGCAGACTTCGCTGTAAGCATCGACGAAAACGCTGCTCACGGTTCTGACTCTGTAGCATCTGCTGACCGCGAAATTAACTACTTCTTCGCGCAAACTGAGATTGCTCCACGTACTCGTTAATACGCAGTATTCAAACCAGATAAGTGTTATTATACTTATCTGGTTTTTTTATTCTCTGAATAATTCTTTGCTCAGATATTGAGCTTCTCCTTTCATCTTTAGACATGGTTTAGGTATACACATGAGTACTGAAGTGGTCGCTACATCAGCAGTTTCTGATGCACAGCAACAATCTCCGTCCACTCCTGCACAGCAAAATTCTGTGGAAAAAGTGAACTTACTAGGCATGTCACGTCCGCAAATGGAAAAATTCTTCGAAGATATGGGCGAGAAGAAGTTCCGTGCCGGTCAGGTGATGAAATGGATTCATCAGTATTTCGTGACTGATTTTGCCGAGATGACCAATATCTCGGGCAAGCTGCGTGAAAAACTGGAAAAGATTTGTGAAATTAAAGCGCCAGAAGTAGTGCATAAAAACTATTCCAAAGACGGTACCCGTAAATGGGTGTTCCGTGTCGGTGATGGTGATGGCTCTCTGGTTGAAACTGTCCTGATTCCGGCAGAGGATAAAACTGGTTCACGTAAGACCCTGTGTATTTCTTCACAAGTGGGCTGTGCCCTAGACTGTTCATTCTGTTCAACCGGTAAGCAAGGTTTCCAGCGTGACCTGACTCAAGCTGAAATCATTGGTCAGTTATGGATGGCCAACTACTCCTATATGGAAGAAGTGCCTGTGGCTGAGCGTGAGCGTTCAGTGACCAATGTGGTGATGATGGGCATGGGCGAGCCATTGCTGAACTATGATGCTGTATTAAACTCTATGCGCATTATGCTGGATGATTTTGCTTATGGCATGTCTAAACGCCGCGTAACGCTTTCAACATCTGGTGTCGTGCCGAAAATTGACCAGTTGGCGCAAGATATTGATGTGGCTTTGGCGATTTCATTACACGCAACCAATGACGAGCTGCGTAATGAACTGGTGCCAATCAACAAAAAATATCCGCTAGAGCAGCTTATTGCCGCTTGTCAGCGCTACATCACTAAAGATGGTAATGAAAGTGCGCGTAAGCACGTGACTATCGAATATGTAATGCTGGATGGCGTAAATGACAAACCTGAACATGCCCAGCAGATGATCAAGCTGCTTAAAGATCTGCCAAGCAAGATTAACCTGATTCCATTTAACCCGTTCCCGCATGCGCCATATGGCCGTTCAAGCCGTAACCGGATTATTTCTTTCCAAAAAACTTTGTCTGATGCCGGTTTTGTGTGTACGATTCGTCAGACACGTGGTGATGATATCGACGCTGCGTGTGGACAACTGGTAGGACAAGTTGCTGACCGTACCCGTCGTGCGGAACAGTGGAAAAAGAAAATTGCGCAGTCCAATGAGATTATGCGCTCACAAGGATAACAAGAGGTCGCCAATTGAGTAGTCTGACATCTAAACTTGCTTTGGTTTCAGTAGTATGTGGGTCTTTGGTTTTAACTGCGTGTCAAACGCCAGATCTAGGTCAGAAGGATCCGGAAAAAGCCACCAAGGTTCGTACTCAGTTGGCGGTTGAATATCTTAAAAACGGTGATCTGGATTCAGCCAAACGTGCGCTGGATCAGGCACTGGAAACTAATCCGCGTGATTCGCAAGCCAATATGATGATGGGGGTGCTGCTTCAGCAGGAAGGCAGTAAACCTAATCTTGAAAAAGCCGAAGGTTATTTCAAGCGTGCAATTTCGGCAGATCCAAAGAATGCCCAGGCACGAAATAACTACGGCACCTATTTATATCAGCTTGAGCGCTATAAAGATGCGATTGAGCAGTTCGAAATTGCTGGCGCAACTTTAGGTTATGACCAGCGATTTCGTGCCCTTGAAAATATGGGGCGGATTTACCTGAAACAGGGGGATCTGGCGAATGCTGAAAAATCATTCAAACAGGCACTACAGGCTAATCGCGCTTCGTATATATCAATGTTAGAGTTGGCAGAAATTTTTTATCTGAACCAGCAGTTCCCGGCCGCGACTCAAATGTATGAACAGTTTGTACGTGGCGTGGGGCAGAAAAACCAGAGTGCCCGTGCGCTCTGGATTGGCATTCGCACTGCGCGTGCCAGTGGCGATCAGTTAGGCATGCAGGTTTTGGTCAATCAATTACGTGCATTGTTCCCTGAAAGCCCGGAATACCAACGTTATTTGCAATTACAGTACAGTACTGAGGCCGTATGGAAGTAAATCCTAATTCAGATTCGAATAATTCGAGCGTAGCTCCAAACGCGTTAGGAAATGTTCAGCGTCCAGGCGAGTACTTACGCAAGATTCGTATTAATCAGCAACGTGAGCTTGAAGACGTTGCCAAAGAGCTTAATATTCCGGTAAAGACCCTGAATGCCTTGGAAAAGGATGATTATAAATCCTTGCCTGAAGCGACTTTTATTAAGGGTTATTACCGCACCTATGCCAAATATCTCGGTGTCGATGCTTCTAGCCTGATTCAGCGTTTTGATGAAATTTATGCCAATGATACCGGTATGGTTGCAACGCATGCTCTGAAAGATTCTCCAATCAAGATCATGGGTAAATTGCCAGGATCAAAGCGTGATCGTAACCGCAAATGGTTAAAACGCGGTCTGATTGCGCTGGTCGTAGTACTGATCTTGGGTGCACTGGTCGCCATGATCCAGAACTGGTCAGAAAGCAGTTCAAATAATGCTGAAGTTGCTGACACTTCTTCTGATGTTGAGATTTTGAATCTGGATGCCGGTGCTGCCATGTCCGGTGATCAGCTTAAGCTTGATTTTAGCCGTCCAACCTCTGTGCATATTGTAGATGCAGGCGGTAACGTGCTGGCCACTGGCCGTCAAGCGTCTACTATAGAGCTGAGCGGTGAAGCGCCATTCCAGATCCGACTGGATGATGCGACAGCAGTATCACTCAGTTTAAATAATGAAAGTATTGCATTGTCACCTTATACGGTTAACGGAAAAGCAGATTTCCGTTTATCACGTTAATGGTGAGCAGATAGGGCGAAATCATGATCGTAAATCCAATTCAGCGCCGTCCAACACGTAAAATCCGTGTCGGTTCTGTCTATGTCGGTGGTGATGCACCGATCACTGTTCAGTCAATGACCAATACTGAAACCTGCGATGTCGCAGCAACTGTTGCACAAATTCAGCGTTGTGTAGATGCAGGTGCAGACATTATGCGTGTCTCTGTGCCGAGTATGGAAGCAGCAGCGGCTTTCGGTGAAATTCGTAAGCAAGTCGACGTACCACTGGTTGCAGATATTCACTTCGACTATAAGATTGCGCTGGCTGTTGCTGATCTGGGTGCAGACTGTCTGCGTATTAACCCGGGGAATATCGGCTCAGAAGCCAAGATTCGTGAAGTCGTGGCAGCGGCACGTCATAACGACATTTCTATGCGGATTGGCGTGAATGCCGGTTCACTGGAAAAAGATATCCAGAAAAAATATGGCGAACCGACCGGTGAAGCATTGCTGGAATCTGCGATGCGTCATATCGACATTCTGGATCGTCTGAATTTCCATGAATTTAAAGTATCGGTCAAAGCATCAAACGTGTTTTTGACTATGGATGCTTATCGTCTGCTGTCTAAACAGATTGATAATCCATTGCACTTGGGTGTGACGGAAGCGGGTGTATATCGTACCGGTTCAGTGAAATCAGCGATTGCTTTGGGTGGTCTGCTGATGGAAGGTATTGGCGATACCATGCGTATTTCTCTGGCAGCTGAGCCTGAAGAAGAAATCAAGATTGGTTTTGATATCCTGAAATCGCTGGGCCTTCGTTCTAACGGAATTAACTTTATTGCCTGCCCAAGCTGTTCACGTCAGGAATTTAACGTGATTAAAGTAATGCAGACCCTTGAAGAACGTCTGGAAGATGTCCGTGTTCCGATGGATGTGTCTGTAATTGGCTGTAAAGTGAATGGTCCGGGCGAAGCCAAAGAAGCCGATATCGGTGTAGTAGGTGCAAGTCCGCGCTCACTGGTGTATCGTAATGGTGAAAAGAGCCATTTAATCGATACCAATCAACTGGTTGATGAAATCGAATCAATGGTTCGTCAACGTGTTTCCGAGCTTGAAGAAGCCAAATCAAAAGAAATTATTCGCACAAGTTTTTCTGAGTAGATCATGAGTTCAATCGTCGCAATCAAAGGTTTTAATGACATTCTCCCAACGCAAACCCCAGCTTGGAGACGTCTTGAACAGCATCTGTCAGGTCTGATGGATGCCTATGGCTATCAACAAATCCGTTTGCCGATGGTTGAACAGACCAATCTGTTTAAACGTTCAATCGGTGATGCCACAGATATCGTTGAAAAAGAAATGTACACCTTTCTGGACAAAGGTAATCCGCCTGAGTCTCTGACTTTACGTCCTGAAGGAACAGCGGGCTGTGTACGTGCGATGCTGGAACATAACCTGCTTCGTGGTGCGACCCCGAAAGTCTGGTATATCGGACCGATGTTCCGTTATGAAAAACCGCAAAAAGGCCGTTATCGTCAGTTCCACCAGTTTGGCGTGGAAACCTTTGGTGTGGCAACGCCTGATCAAGATGCAGAATTGATTCTGATGACAGCACGTCTTTGGAAACGTATGGGCGTTGCTGACAAAGTTCAACTCGAACTGAATACATTGGGCGAGTCTGATGAACGTGCAGCGTATCGTGCGGCGCTGGTAGACTTCCTACAAGCGCATAAAGCGGATCTGGATGAAGATTCTCAACGTCGTCTGACGACTAATCCGCTGCGTATTCTGGATTCCAAAGATGTCAAAACTCAAAGCATCCTAGAAAATGCACCAAAACTTCACGACTTTATGGGTGAAGAAACACTGGCGCACTTTAACCAGTTACAACAGTATTTGTCAGATGCCGGTATCAGCTTTGTCATCAATCAGAAACTGGTACGTGGTCTGGACTACTACAACAAAACCGTATTTGAATGGACTACGACTCATTTAGGTTCGCAAGGTACTGTGTGTGCCGGTGGTCGTTATGACGGCTTAGTCGGTCAATTGAAAGGCAAGGCAGATCAATCTGTGCCTGCAGTTGGTTTCGCGATGGGGATGGAGCGTTTATTGCTTCTACTGGAACAGGTTGAAGACAATACGCCAGTACGTGATTGCGAAGTATTCCTGGTTGCCGATCCTGCTTCTCAAGGTAAAGCACTGGTATTGGCCGAACAGATTCGTGATCAATTGGAAGCTGCAGGCAGTAATATTCGTCTGAAAGTCGGCTCACAAGGTTCAATGAAGTCGCAAATGAAAAAAGCCGATCAAGCCGGTGCTTTATATGCGGCCATTATCGGTGAGCGTGAACTGGAAGCACAAAGCTTTACGGTGAAAGAGCTGGCGACTGCAGAGCAATCTACTGTGCCATTTGCAGACTTTGTCGCATTTTTCAGTACTAAAATTTCTTCAAAATAATCGATAAAACATTAGGAAAAAGGTAATCGCATGAGCGCAATGACTGATGATGAACAACTTGAAAGTTTAAAATCCTTCACGAAGAAGTATGGTTCTTCGATCATTATCGGGATTCTGGTTGCGCTGATTGCCTTTTTCGGATGGGAATATTGGCAGAAGAAAAACCTGGCGGAATCGCAAATGCAGACTGCCAAGGTTCAGCAACTGATGGATGAAGCACAGGCTGCAGATGGTGATGCTTTTGCCAAGCTATCTGAAACTGCAGACAAGATTGTCAAAGAAGCGCCAGATTCAGCTCAAGCAATTCAAACCCAGTTGGTCATGGCGAAACTGGCTTATGACAAGCAGGATTACGCTGCCGCTGAGAAAGCATTACAAAAAGTTGAAAACTCTAAAGTTGATGATAAAGGCCTGGTTCAGGTCGTTAAATTGCGTCTGGCTTATGCACAATTAGCACAGAAAAAATATGATGCAGCCCTGAAAACTTTGGATGCAGTGACTGAACCTGCATTTAAAGCAACCGCCGATGAAGCACGTGGCGATATCTATGTTGCCAAAAATGATATTGAAAATGCCAAAAAAGTATATCAAAGTGCATGGGATGCTTTGATTGAACGTAAAGAAGAACGTCAAATTTTACAAATTAAGCTCGAAAGCGTAGGCGTGTTGGTCGATGACCCGGAAATCGAACGCCCAATTATAGAAACACAAGTGGAAGAAGCTGAATGAACAGAACATATAAAATCACCTGTGCTTTAACTGTTTTAACTCTTGCACTCGCTGGCTGTGCGGGTAAGACCAATAAAGTACCAGAAGTAAAACCGAATCCACTTCCAAAAATCAGTCAGACTAAAACACTTGTTCCTGTATTTTCGACCAGTGTTTCTTCAACAGAGAAGGCTGATCCGCTACGTTTACGTCTGGATGCGGATAACGGAGTCGTATTTGCGATCGACCCTAAGGGTGAAGTCACTGCTTTTAATGGCAAGCAGCGCCTGTGGCAGAAAAAAGTCAGCAAAGATACGTTAAGCTCTGGCGTTGAAGCCGCTGATGGGATCGTGGTGGTTGGCAGCAACAAAGGCCAACTGATCGCACTGGATCAGCAGACTGGCGAACAACGCTGGACTGCACAATTGACTGGTGCCATCTTGGCGCCTTCTTTGATTCATGCAGGCCGCGTAATTACTGTCACTAATGACGGTACTGTATATGCCCACGAAGTGGCCTCAGGCGCTCAGGTCTGGACCTATGATTTACCGAATGTCCAGTTTAGCCTGCGTGGCATGGCGGCTCCAGTGCCTTTAGATGCGCGTAATGTATTGATTGCGACTTCAAATGCTTATATTTATGCAATCGATGCCTTAAGTGGTGTGCCTAAATTGCAGCGCCGTGTTGCAATCTCGGATGGCCGTTCGGACATTCAGCGTTTGATTGATATTGACGGTGATCCTGTCGTAGCAGGTCAGTTTATTGTGACCACCAGCTATCAAGGTCAGGTGACTGTATTTGATCTGGCTTCACAACAGGTGATCTGGAGTGAAGATGCCAGCAGTATCCAGCGTCCGGAAGTGGTGGGCAATGGCGTCTTCGTTGCCCAAACCGACGGTAAAATCAGCGCTTATGAAATTACCACTGGTCAGCCTTTATGGGAAAATGACCAGTTGTTGAATCGTCAGTTGAGCAATCCGGTAATGCTCGGAACTGAACTTGTCGTAGGTGATCTGGACGGGGTATTGCACCTGCTGGATCCATCAACAGGGCAGATTATTGGCCGTGCTAAAACTTCTGGTGAAGTGCGTCATTTACGCGTAATTGACAACCAGCTCTATGTTTCGACTCGCAAGGGTGCATTAAGCATCTGGCAGAATCGTTAATTTTTGTTTGGCTTATGCTAAAATAAGCCAACCGTATTTTTTACGCGGGGTGATTGAATGTTCAATGCCCCGTGTTTTTATTTATTTTAGGCTTTAATCCTATTCCCTTTTTCTTCCAAAACTTTCTGATGTTCAGGCCATTTTTAGACAGCCTGATATTGAATAAAGGTTAATCTATGAAACCCGTAATTGCGCTCATTGGTCGTCCGAACGTCGGAAAATCAACTCTGTTTAACCAGATAACCAAGAGCCGTGACGCATTGGTGGCAGACTTTGCTGGTCTGACACGCGACCGTAAATATGGTGATGCGATCTATCAAAACAAATCTTTCATTGTCGTGGATACTGGTGGTATCGGTGAAAATGAAGGCGGTATTGACTCCTACATGGCTGAGCAGTCTAAAACTGCGATCCATGAAGCCGACATGATCATTTTTGTGGTCGATGCACGTGCCGGACTACTGGCATCTGATGAACAGATCGCTCGTGAACTGCGTACTTTGGGCAAGAAAGTTTTCCTTGTAGCTAACAAAGTTGATGGCGTACATGCTGAAGCTGCTCTGGTCGAGTTTTATAAACTCGGTATGGGCGAGCCTATGCAAGTGGCTGCTAGCCACGGCCGTGGCGTACAGCAAATGCTGGAAGAAGTACTTGAAGATGTGCCTGAAGATGAAAGTCCAGAAGAACATGACAAGAATACTGGTCTACGTCTTGCAATTATTGGTCGTCCAAACGTAGGTAAATCGACACTAGTAAACCGTCTATTGGGTGAAGAGCGTGTTGTAGCGTTTGACCAGCCAGGAACGACGCGTGACTCAATCTATATTCCTTTTGAGCGTGATGGTCGTCAATACACCCTGATTGATACCGCTGGGGTACGCCGTAAAGGTAAGGTTGATGAAATGATTGAGAAATTCTCAATTGTGAAAACCTTACAGGCGATGAAAGATGCGCACGTAGTAGTTGTTGTTGTTGATGCGCGTGAAGGGATTGTAGAGCAGGACTTACACCTGATCGGTTATGCACTGGAAGCTGGCCGTGCCATGGTGATTGCGATCAATAAATGGGACAACATGTCCGAATATGATCGTAAACAATGTAAGCTCGATGTAGAGCGTCGTTTTGACTTTATTCCTTGGGCGAAAATCCACCTGATTTCTGCGCTACATGGTACAGGGGTCGGTGAGATGTATCCATCGATTCACCGTGCTTATGATTCTTCACATCTGAAAGTATCACCAGCGAAGCTAACCCAGATTCTAAATGATGCCACTGAAGCGCACCAACCACCTACTGTACAAGGTCGTCGCATCAAGATGCGTTATGCGCATATGGGCGGACAGAATCCACCGACTATCGTGGTTCATGGTAATAAGGTAGATAAGACACCTGCAGATTATCGCCGTTACTTGGAAAATGTATTCCGTAAAGTTTACAAACTTGAAGGTACACCAGTAAAAATTGAATTTAAAACCTCAGAAAACCCATTTGAAGGTCGCAAGTCACAGCTGGATGAACGTACTGCTGCGCGTCGCCGTCGTTATGTACAGAAATTCAAGAAAGCCGAGAAAAAATTTAAACGTGGTTAATTGCCATAGTTAAATAAAAAAGCCTGCGAAAGCAGGCTTTTTTATATCTAAGAAAATAAAAATATATTAGTAAACTTAAATTGTAAATTTAGAAAAAATTAAATATTCGTTTAATTCTAATCATTTAGTATAAAAATAAATTAAATGTTAATGTTATATGTACTATATTTGTATAAAATTGTTAACTCATTCACAAGAATGAAAATTGACTGAAAAAGATCACAATAAATAATTGCCTGGATTTTGGCAGTGTGAGGGAAACATGAAAAAAACAGCATTGGCCTTAATCTGTATGGTGGGCTTACCAAGCCTTGCGTGCGCTGAACTGATCAAAGTAAATGGTGAGGGTAGTAGCCCTATTAATAAAAAAGATCCGGTAGCTACACGTAATCAAGCACTGAATAATGCAAAAACTGATGCGGTCATTGCTTTAATCAAGAAAATTAATGGTCCCCAAGCCATGCAAGATGCCCAGCCGCATCTGGCAGATATTGTGAAACAGGTTGACAATAGCTACGTATTTAATCGTGGTAGCCAAACTAATGGCAACAAAGAGCTAGTGACTTCTATTTCAATTGAAATGGATGATCAGGAATTTCGTCAGATCTTAAATGATCTGGGGCTATCTAAAAAGGCTAGTCGAACCAGTCCGATCATGATTGTGATGGATGAGTATTTCGGTGTACCACGTGACAATTCAAAACCGGTTAAAGAATTTACTTCGTACTTCTCTGATAAAAGCTATGCCTATGATGAAAAAGCCAGCTATGACGCGAAAGAAAGTGCCAAAGCAAGTGAAAGTTCATCTTATTCCTCGAAAGGAAAGTCATCGGCTGCAGCAGGTTATGCTTATGACAATTACTATGGTGCAGGCGTAGGCGTCGCAGCACGTTCATCCAGTCATAACAATTCAGGCAAATCTGCATCTTCAGCAAGTTATAACGCTAGTGAGTCAGCACGTTATAGCCAGTCTGAGCGCCAGAATGACATCCAAAGCTTTGTGAAATATGTGGAATATCAAACACCATCTACAAAGCCAGAACGAGAAAACCAGACACTGAATGCGATTGCTAGTTCGGCATCTAAATATGACCTGCGTTTAATGGATTCGGATCTGTTCCGTAGCCGTTATTTAAAAGGGCGCAGTATGAGCATTCAGCAATTACTGAGTGATGCAGAACTGGCCAAACTCGCAGCTGCTGCTCGTCAGGAAAAAGCGGACTGGTTCATGGTTGGTAGCTCTCATATTTTTGATCGTGGCCGTTCAGGTGCAACGGGCCAATTCGTGTGTGATGGTGCAATCAGCTATAAAATTTATTCAGTTGATGATGGCACGCTGATGGGCGGTGATACTCGTACTGAATCCTCTACAGCGGCAACGACAGATTCTTGCCGGACCAATGTTGCCCGTAAATTGGGTGAAATGACTTTGACTGAAGTTGGTCCACAAATTCTGGCTTATTCGAAAAACCGCAGCATGTATGGTAAAGAAATTACTCTCTTTGTGAAGAGCGTATCGGGCAGTGTCTCTAGCCGTTTGGGGGATGACCTCTATGTAGCTTTAGATGAAATGGACGGTGCTGAAAATATCGATATCCGTACCCAAGATGGCAAATTGGTTGAAATGACCATGACTTATAAGAGTGAAAAGCCTCTAAGTGCCGAACTTGCAAAAGCGCTGCGTCGTGTGAATCCTGTTCTATCTAATGCCGAACGCTTGCAGGCAGGGAATACCATCACTTTATGTATTGGTGGTACCCAATGCAAATAAGCTTTAAAAAAGTCGCGCTTGCTGTAGCACTCATGGGTGCTGTCAGTGCGCAAGCGAATATTCAGGTTTTTCCGGCTAAGGGAATTTACGGGCTGGAACTGCCTTGCCGTCAATCAGCAGACCATATAGAAGCAAATGCTTCGTCGATTTCCTGTGACTTTAGCAAGGCAGTATCGAACGAAGCGCTTCGTCAACAGGTTGCACGAACCTTCGAGCAGCAGTTGAAACAGGCTCTGCAAGATCAGGTAGTTGCCTCTATTTCTCAGCAGAATAAACATCGATCTTATGTGGCTTCGCTGGAAGTTTTGCGCGCCAGTGAATATGTAGTGCAAAAAGAATCTACAGCCGAGATTTTTTTGCCTGTTACCTTAAGTTTAAAGCTAACCAATGTCCTGTCTGGGGAAGTGATTTATACCGATAGTGCAACTCTGTCACAGCCAATTCAGGTCTTAGCAAACGATATTGAAACAGCTGCAACCCGTCAGGCAGTTCAACAGAAATTTCAAAGCAGTTTGCTGACTCTGACTCAGCAACTGGCTCAGGATCTCCAAAAGAAATTCAAAGTATCTGAGGTGCAGACCAAGGTAATTGATCGCTGGAAATCCTATCTGGTTTTGGACAAAGGCTTTAATCAGGGTATTGCTAAAGATGATGAGTTGAGTTCAGAGTCAGGAGATCTGATTCGGGTGGTGCATGCTGACAGCGATTATGCAGTGGCATTGCCTGTATTGATGAGTGGTAGTGCTAGCCAGTTCAGCAAGATTTCAACCAATACCCGTCAGGCATTGAATAAGCCTAAAACTTTAGTTGTTGATGTCTTGACCTATCAAGGTGAGTCAAAGGATCTGATTGAACAGATTTTTTCTGATGCAATTGGGGAAAATGCCTCATTCACCCTTACACCGGTGAATAAACGTTATAGCACATTGGCACAGAGTATCAGTGAGCAGACAGGTTTGAGCAATCAGGAAACTCAGCTGCAGCGTGAACTGCCTGAATTTTTCATTCGTATAAATGTGATTCCTGTGATTGGTTATCAGCAGCAAGTCGGAAAGATGACCCAGCAGCAAGTAGTTCATAGTGAAGTGTTTGCCGAAATGATCGACCGTTCAGGACGTGTGATTTATTCCGCACATGCCACTGATGAAATTAATGAAACTATTTCTCAAGGTATGGGTTTTTCACTAGATACGCGTAAAGAAGTTGCACTTAAAAATGCCTTGGTAAAATTGGGCCAGCAATTCCAGAAAGGGATTCAGTTTACCCGTTCAGATTTGCAGGTATCGAGTGGCGGTAGCGAAACCATTACGATTCAGGATGCCGGCGAACGTTTAACTACAGGAATGAAAATTCATGTCTATAATCGTGAAAAAGTTGCCCAGCGTGAAGTATTAATTCCAACTTGGGAAGCTACAGTAATTGAGCGTCAAGGGGCTAAAGTTAAAGCACAGTTGGATTTCCCTGTAAGTGGAAATGACCGTCTGCCAGTACGTTCGGGTGACAGTATTTTGGTAGATAGTCATGCGGCTGTCGGTGACTCAAAACTTGCACGGGTATTGTGTCCAAGTCTACATACCGATCAAGTAGGTGAAATTCCATTTTATGGATTTGGGCCACTGATTTATCACGCATTTACTAGTCAGTCTAAGCGTCCATTTTATGCGACTGGATCAGGATTCAAAGGCCAGACCAGTTTACAAACGTCGATTGCCAGAATGACCGAAAATGCCGGCTTTAAAAAACAGCTTAAATTAGACTTGTATGTGCCAAAAGACGAATGCTTACAACCGGCATTCAAGATCCAAGTCAAAGAAGACTCTATCAAATGTAATGTGGACAAATCCAGTTGTGATGCCACTTTGGTGCTGGCTGGAGGAGCACGCCGTTTTAATGCAAAACAGGAACGTGTGGGAGCTGTTGGCTTGCAACAGGAAGTCAATTTAAAGGGTATTGATATCACCCATCGTCATGAAATGTACAACATTCAGATGTTCAAGGCATTACCAAAAATTTTAAATCAGATCGTGCAAAAGGCCGATGCAATTCAATAAGGAATTATGAGGGGAAACATTATGAAAAAAATCGCAAGCATATTAATTGTAGGTAGTGCTGTATTAACATCACAAGCTCATGCAGGTCTTGGAACATTGAGCAGTCTGGCTTCAAAAGTAGTTGAAACCACCACTGGGACATCTACACAAAATCTTGATTTGGCTGGTTTTTTGAAACAGGCTCAAGCTACCAATGCTATGTTTACTCAGAGCCGTACTGCACTGGCAACCTTATTTGCTGAACGTAAGGACAGCGAAGAATTAAAAACCAAGTTAAATAGCTTGAAAACAACTTCTGATGTGAAAGAAAAAGCAGCAATCCAGAAAGAAATTACCAAACTGACCGATGAAGTTTTAGAAGCGTCGAAAAAAGATGAAGCTGCAACACTTGAACGTATTAATGCATTAAGTGCGAGTCAGAAACAACTTTTGGTAAATTCACTGACCAACTTTGCGATTGCAGGTTTATCTGCACGTGAACTGGTCGTGAATAGTAAGCAGGTATCGATGCAATTGCTGACTAATCCAATGAGTCTTTCTAATAGTGGTATGTCACTGATGGATGCTAAAGGTTTACTGAGTGATGTTACGGGTATTGCCAAAAACTCGACGATGGCACTGGTTGAATATCCACAGCTGATGAAAAAAGCGGGCTTAAACTTTAAAGCACCAGAATCTGCAGCAGCAAAACCAGTTGATATTTCAGATTCTATCTAATATGTATGAAATTAGCCTGTTTTCGAACAGGCTTTCTTTTTCTGTCTGGCGACGTAAAATGCAGATGTCGATCTGTTTTTAAGAGTTTTGCATTGTCGCGTAATATTCAAATTTATCTACAAAAAATTGATCAGTTCTTTTTCACAGATCCTCATCAATCACGAGTAGAGCAAATTAAGCAGCGTAAACTTGCGATTTATAATCATCGTAATCAGCTACTTTCAGATCAACTCAATCGACCGGTTCAGTCTTCAGATTTTGCTGCCACCGAATACGGCAAACCCTATCTTTCAGCCCATCCAGACTATGGCTTTAATCATACGCATAGCCAAAACTTTTATGGATTAGCAACAAGCAAACATATTCAGAATTTGGGGATCGATATCGAAGAACTTAATCGAAATGTACGTTTTGAAGCCCTAGCCCAACACGCTTTTCATCCTGAAGAGCTGAAACAGTGGCAGGCATTAGATTACGATCCTGAATACTGGTTTAAAGTCTGGACCACCAAAGAGGCGGTCCTAAAAGCCTCAGGACTTGGAATCCGGATGAACCTGAATGAGCTGAATACCCAGATTCATCCATATCAGGATGGGGGACGTTGTGAACATCCAGAAATTGGAATTTATGCCTATCAAAACTATATCTTAGCGGGTTGCATGCTCACTGTGGCCTGGCAAAGTGAGCATTCCTGTAAAGGTCTAAGATTTCCAGTGATTAAGATTCATCAAGCTTTTTGAAAGTGAAGTAAGCCCAAAATATTTCTTATTGTTTGGCAATCATTAAATTACTCAGCCGGTTAACGAACTGTGGGCTCATTCGAGATAAGTGAAATAAAAACTTACTCTTGAATCCGACTGGATGATGCGTCACTTGCCAGATCGAATCTTTTAGCTGTGCCAATTTGAAAATATCTTGTGCAACATCCTCAGCTTTTAAATGCACGCCCATTTTTTTGATACTTTCAGCCTGCATATCTTTCACCATTGCAGTGCTAACAAAAAGCGGCATCACATCAAATACCCGAATGCCATATTTTTGCCATTCGATATCTAGTCCTTCAGTCAAACCACGAACCGCAAATTTGCTGGTTGCATAGGAAGCCAGATCCGCTTGGCCATAAATCGCCGATGCTGAAGACAGGTTAATGACCCGGGCAAAGGAAGCCTGCTTTAAGTAGGGTAAAGCAGCATGACAGCCATTCAGGACGCCTTTAATATTCACGTCAAGGGTGCGATGGTGATTAGTAATATTCGTTTCTTCAAAAGGACCAGAATATAAAATCCCGGCATTATTTACCAGAATATTGATTTCACCTGACCAGGATGCGAATTCAGATAGAGTAGTTTCCCATGATGCATAATCGGTTACATCCAGAAAGCCAGCTTTGGCATGCTCACCGAGTTGCTGGGCCAATTGTTCTGCCTGTTCAAGATTAATATCATAAATTCCGACTTTATAACCTTGCTGGTAAAATAGCCTGGCTGTCGCGGCACCAATTCCTTGTGCTGCACCACTAATCAATATACTGTGCATGTGCTTGATCTCCTTATTGTCTTTTTTTCTTGAGCATAGCAAGAGACAGGCAAAATAATGCGGCTATTTGGTAAAGAAGAGGTTTTACGGTGGAACAATTACTCCAAGTCATGCGTGAGTTACGTGAAAAATGTCCATGGGATCAGCAACAGACTCCCGAATCTTTAACCAAATATGCGATTGAGGAAGCCTATGAAGTTGAAGCAGCAGTGCGCTCTGGCCAAGCTGATGAGGTGCGGGATGAACTGGGTGATTTGCTGTTACAGGTCGTATTTCAGTCACAAATGTATAGCGAGCAGGGCGCTTTTGATTTTCACGATGTAGTTCAGGCGATTACGGATAAGCTGATTCGTCGTCATCCGCATGTATTTCAGGCTGAACAGTTTGCACAGCTGAGTCCTGAAGATGTCTCGGTACTCTGGAAAGAAATCAAGCAGAAAGAAAAACAGGGTAAGCCACGTTCACGTTTGGATGAGACCAAGCATGCACCTGCACTGCAACAGGCGGATGAGATCCAGAAAAATGTCGCCAAAATCGGCTTTGACTTTCCAGATGTCGCGGGTGCCTATGGCAAGCTGGAAGAAGAACTGGCTGAACTCAAAGAAGCCGTTGCTGGACAAAATTCCGATGAAATACTCGAAGAATTTGGAGACTGCTTATTTTCACTGGTGAATGTTGGTCGTAAACTTGGTGTCTCAAGCGAGATGGCATTATTGGGCACGATCCATAAATTCCGGACTCGCTTTGCCCTGATGGAAGATCGGGCAGAACAACAGCAACTCAATCTGGAAAGCCTGTCATTGGCTGAATTGGATCAGCTCTGGGAACAGGCCAAATTAGAATTAAAACAAAGAGCCGCTCATGAACAAAGTACAACATCGCATAGGTCCAGCATGGATTAATACTGTCCTACTAGGCATTTGGCTGGCCTATACTTCAATTGGAACAGTACATGCAACTGCAACCGATTATGCAGAATGGAAAGTACGTCAGCAGCAGCATGATGCACGCCTGAAGAAGAAAATTGCTGCTGCTACCCCCGTTTCTGAAAACAATCATTATCTGGCTAAACCTGCATTATCCGCCTCTTCAGCTGCTGATAAAATCAGTCTGAATCAGGCCAGTATTGAGCAGTTACAGCAGTTAAATGGCATCGGGCAGAAGAAAGCGGAAGCGATCATTGAATACCGGCAGAAAAACGGTAAATTTAAAACAATTGAAGATATTCAACAGATCAAAGGCATCGGGCCGGCCTTATTTGCCAAAAACAAGGATAAACTGGCTTTGTAACCCTGCTGAATTTATTGTAAATAAGCCATCCATCTGAACCATGAGAATGACATAATCAAATTGCCCTTTAGCGGTGTAAGCGATATGATTAGCGTCATCTTAGAATTTTACGTTCAGACGTAGGAGACAGCGTCTTTTGCAAACTTTGCGCGCGTCAAAATGTGGTTTATCAACCGCTCAATTACCTTCTTATATTCTCGATGTGATTGATGCCTTAACCAAGGCAGGCTATGAAGCTTATATCGTAGGTGGTGGTGTCCGGGATCTGATGCTGGGTTTAAATCCCAAAGATTTCGATGCAGTGACCAATGCTACACCAGCTCAGGTTAAAGAAGTGTTCGGACGGCGTTGTCGGATTATCGGACGACGTTTCGAGCTGGCGCATGTCTATTCGGGCCGTGAACTGGTTGAAGTGGCAACTTTCCGTGCGCCTCCTAAAAAAGCGGTGACCTCTGCAGCAGGGATGATCCTGCGCGATAATAACTGGGGCACCATTGAGCAAGATTTTGCTCGTCGAGATTTTTCGATCAATGCCATGTATTACCAGCCACGCAAAGGTATCGTGCTGGATTTTTGCAATGCAGTAGATGATATTAAACACAAAACGCTGCGTTTACTGGGTGATCCGACTCTAAGATTTGAGGAAGATCCGGTCCGGATGCTGCGAACTTTACGTTTTGCAGCCAAACTCAATTTCAGTATTGATAAAGCCATTCTGGATATTTTCACTCCGGAAATGACCCAGCTTCTACGTGATGTGTCTCCACACCGTCTCTATGATGAATCGCAAAAGCTATTCACTATGGGACATCTGAATCGTGTGATGCCAATGCTGATCGATTTTGGCATCTGGCGTCAGCTGTTTGCCGATATCAAGCCAAACATTACTGCATTTATTGAACTGGCAGCGAAAAATACCGATCAGCGTATTTCGATTGGCAAGACCATCAATCCGGCTTTCTTCTATGCGGTATTGTTGTGGCAACCGTTCCTAGAGCGCTGTGATTTTTATCTGTCTAAAGGGGCCGTGCCTGCAGAAGCACGTGCACAGGCAGGACTAGATGTACTGAAACGTCAGGCTACCCGTACTGTGATTCCACGCTTTGCGGAAACTTTCATTCGTGAAGTCTGGGAAATGCAAACCCGCTTGCTCAATCCAAAACCGCAACAGATTGAAGCATTATCAGGTCATGCACGTTTCCGTGCCGGCTTTGACTTTTTGTTGCTGCGTGAAAAATCAGGCGATGAAACTGCACAAGGTATGGGAAGCTGGTGGGAAGCCTATCAGCAAATGGGCAGCGATGAAAAAGAGCGTGCCATTGCCCAATATAACCGTCAGCGTGCCAAGAGCCGTCGCAAGGCTTCTCAGGAAGAACATCTGGAACAGCGTCTGGCTGCACAAGATGTAGCAACCGAGATTGAGCCTCTGGTGAATGAGCCAGAACCACGTAGCCGTCGTGCACGTAAAGCCAAATTTGAGAATGAGCGTAGCAAACCGGTTTCTCATGTGGCGGCCAGTGCCAGCGGTGACATTGGTGCAGACCATCCAATTACCAAGCGTAAACGGGTGCAGCGTGATTTAAGCCAGGTTATTTTTGGGCCTACACAATGACAGTGACCTATATCGGTTTAGGAAGTAACCTGGGCGATTCACGCCAGATTCTGGCTGAAGCCGTGCAAAAGCTGGCAAGTTTGGGGCAGGTAAAAACCTCACACTTGTACCAAAGCCCACCCATGGGGCCACAAGATCAGCCGAATTATTTTAATGCTGTCGTACAGTTAATTACGGATCTGGCACCGCTGGATCTGCTGGATCGTCTGCAAGCCTTTGAACAAGAGGCTGGGCGTGTGCGTCTACGTCATTGGGGTGAACGTACCTTGGATCTGGATCTGCTTATTTATGGTGATGAACAGATTCAAAATGAACGGTTAACCGTACCGCATGTGGGCGTGCTGGAACGTGACTTTGTATTGGTGCCATTACTGGATATTGATGCCAACTTGCAGCTGAATGGAAACACATTAAAAGACCTGGACATCGTCAAGCAATCAACCTTAACGGTTTTTGACCGCACGAATTGGGCAAATATTTAATTTTTAATTATTGGCATGTTCGAGAGAACTTCAATAATAGAGGAACATCTTCATGATCAGTCTCAGTGATTTAAGACGATATAAAGCGGAAGGACGCAAATTTTCTTGCCTGACTTGCTATGACGCCAGTATGGCCAAAGCCATGGAAATTGCTGAAGTTGACAGTATTTTGATAGGCGACTCTTTGGGTATGTCGATTCAAGGTCGTGATTCAACCTTGCCTGTGACTGTAGAAGATATGGCTTACCATACCGCAGCGGTACGCCGTGGCAATCAGCATGCACTGATTATGACTGATCTGCCATTTATGAGTTATGCCACTCTGAATGATGCATTACAAAGCTCAAAAACGGTGATGCAGGCCGGTGCACAAATGGTCAAGATGGAAGGTGGTGCCTGGCTGGCGGAAACCGTTCAGGTTCTAACCCGTAACGGGATTCCAGTCTGTGTTCACTTGGGTCTCACTCCGCAGTCGGTGCATGTCTTTGGTGGCTATAAGCTACAGGCCCGTACCCGTGAAGCGGCCGATCAACTGATTGCTGACTGTAAGGCAGTGGTTGAAGCCGGTGCAGCAGTGCTGTTGCTGGAATGTGTGCCTGCACAATTGGGTCAGGAAATTACTGAACTATTCCCGCATATTCCAGTGATTGGCATTGGAGCAGGGGCAGCCACTGATGGCCAGGTACTGGTCGTTCAGGATATGCTCGGTCTGACCTTTGGCCACACTGCAAAATTTGTACGTAACTTTATGAAAGAACAGTCTGGTGCGACTGCAATTCTGGATGCATTTAAAGCCTATCATGTGGCTGTTTTAGATGGTTCATTCCCAGCACCTGAACAAACATTCCAAGTCGAGTTGTAACATGAAAACAGAAACAACCATCCAAGGATTATCTGCTTCGCTCAATCCTGCACGTTCTGCGCGTAAAATTATTGGTTTTGTCCCGACCATGGGCAACCTGCATCAGGGGCATCTGAATCTGGTGCGTGAGGCGCGTAAACTGTGTGATGTCGTTGTTGTGAGTATTTTCGTTAATCCGATCCAGTTCGGACCTAATGAGGATTTTGATAATTATCCACGTACTTTAGAGCAGGATCAGCAGTTACTGGCAGATGTGGGTTGTGACATTGTCTTTGCCCCAACTGTAGAGCAGATGTATGGTAACAAGCCACGTCTGACCAATATCAGTGTATCTGGTATCACCAATGATCTATGTGGCTTACAGCGTCCAGGTCATTTTGATGGTGTGGCGGTCGTGGTGACCAAATTATTTAATATTGTTCAGCCTAACTATGCTTTCTTTGGTCAGAAAGATTATCAGCAACTGGCTGTGATTCGTCAGTTTGTTCAAGACCTGAATATTCCACTGGAAGTGATTGGTGTGCCGATTGCTCGTGCTGAAGATGGTCTGGCACTCAGTTCGCGTAATGGCTATCTAAGCGAGCAGGAACGTGCAACAGCACCAGTCATTTTCCAGAGTCTGAAAACTGCTGAGCAGCAGTTACATGCAGGTAAAACTTTGGAGGAAGCACTGGCAGGTATCCGTCAAACTTTGACAGATGCAGGTCTGGTAATGGACTATGTAGAAGCCCGTACACCGGAATTGCAGAAAATTGATGAATTTAATCAGGATGTCGTGATTCTGATCGCGGCGAAATTAGGGAAAACTCGTCTGATTGATAATCTGCAGATCAAATATGCAGCTGGATAAGTAAAAGGATCGTAAGGCATGAAGCGCATTTTAATTGTGACAGGACAATCTGGCTCAGGTAAATCTTCTGCATTGCAGGTACTTGAAGACTTGGGTTATTACTGTATTGATAATCTGCCTTTGGCCTTACTTCCTGAAATTGTGGCGAAGCTGGATTGTGAAAATAATCTGGAACAGTTAGCGCTTGGGGTGGATGTTCGTAGTACCCGTGCAGATTTGCAGGAATTCGACCATGTATTTGAACAGCTGCAACAGCATGGTACGGTAGATGTCATCTATCTGACCACGCAGGATCAGGAGCTGATTGCCCGTTTTAGTGCATCACGCCGTCCGCATCCTTTGGCTGCCCGTTTCAAGAGTCTGCATCAATGTATTCAGGAAGAAAAAGTCCTGCTGATGCCGATCCAACTGCGTTCTACAGTGCATATCGATACCACCGATAAAAGCGTGCATGATCTAAAACACACCTTGCTGTACAAGCTGGGGCAGACCGATAACCTGATTGTGATTCTGCAATCTTTTGGCTATAAGCATGGCATTCCTTTAGATGCTGACTATGTTTTTGATGTCCGTCATTTGCCGAATCCGCATTGGGAACTGGAACTGCGTAAATATTCAGGCCTGGATCAGCCGGTACAGGAATTCCTGGAAAAAAGTGATCAGGTCGAAGACATGTTCCAGGATATTTATCATTTTTTAGACAAATGGCTGCCGACCTTTGCTGAGGGTCATCGTCATTATATGACCATCTCGATTGGTTGTACTGGCGGCCAGCATCGTTCTGTTTATATTGTGGATAGACTAAAAAAAGCGCTTGAGGCAAAATGGTCTATTCAAGTCCTCCACCGAGAAATGAAGCACTGGTCATGATTGATACGACTGTTGACGTAATTAATAAACTAGGTTTACATGCGCGTGCATCAGGTAAACTCATTGAAGTTACCACCAAATTTCGTTCCAGTATCCAGATTGGCAAGTCGGACAAATTGGTTGATGCCAAAAATATTATGTCCTTGCTGATGCTTGGTGCGGGCAAAGGAACAACTTTACGCTTAGTGATTGAAGGTGCAGATGAGGAAAAGGCCTTATCTGAAATTCAGGCACTGTTTGCGGCAAAATTTTATGAGGCAGATTAATCGTGGCACGTCGACCGAGCAGTTTAACTGAAGAAGACTTTGAATCTTTAGAGGGACGCGCAAGTAAAACCGAACAGAAAAAAGCAGTTCAGCGTATGGCTGCTTTAGGCGCACAGTTGGCAGAACTGAGTGCGAAACAAATTAAAAATTTACCCGTTGAAGAACGTCTGATTGAAGCTTTGCTGGATGTCCAGCAAATCAGTTCACATGAAGCACGCCGTCGTCAATTTTCACGTATTGGTAAATTACTTCGTAATGAAAATGAAACCGTGATTCTGTCTTATCTGACTCCGAAACAGGGTTTGAAAAAGACAGCACAATTGCAGCGTTGGGTTGACCGTATTGTGAAAGATGGTGATCCTGCAATTAACGAATTTACCAAAACCTATAATGCGACAGAACGTCATACCTTACGTCAGCATTATTTACGTGTACATCGTGATCTAAAAAATCAGGCACCGGAAGAAGAAGTGGCAGCCTCAAAGCAAAAGCTGTTTAACTATGTGCAGCAAGTTGCCCTCATATCAGATAACTGATTGTAAACTGAATTAAAGAAAAGCGACATTTTGTCGCTTTTTTATTCACTCTAATTAATTTTTATTTTCCATGAAAATTCAAGAATGTTCCTATAAGTCATTGTTAACTGTAAAAAAATGTAAACTTTTAATATTTTTGATTACGTAAAAAATTGGTTTTAGTGCATAAATAAACTATTTAAATCACTCAATATTTTATGATTATTAAGAATATTTAAAAAATAGAAATAAATTTAGGGCAAATTAATATTATTGGCGATCTATTTTTTCAGAAGGTGACAATAAGTATTTTCTATATATTTGAAAATTCAAAAGCTTTTATTTACCTAAAGATCAGAAGAAAAATGAGCTGTTTTTATCTTCCTCAGATTTCAGAACTCAGATGATATTGAAACAATTTGAAATGAATTCAGGAATTTCAAATAATTATATGTAATTTTTTATAAGAGGAATATTTTCTCAAGTAATTCTTAATATTTAAATATCAAGGTATTGAAGCTATCAATGTATCTTTAGAGAAATAAGTTAACAAATCCTTTGGTCGATAAATGAGATTTTAACGTTGAGTAAATATAGAATCTTTGTTATTGATTGTATTAATTTAGTCGGTTGTAATTTTTATTCTATATTCCATAACATCCAGAGAGGCAGACATGGAACTAAAACTGCTAGAGATCGGTCAGAATACGGAGCAGTTAAGCTCGTGCCGTATATCTCTCATTTTAGGTGTCTATACCTCTGACAATTTATTAGACACCTTCTGTAAGGTCGCCCGTAAAGTACTCGGCGTTAAGACCTGTATCATCGGATTCCATACGGAACCTTATATCTGGTACAGCTGTCCGCTCGGTTTTCGCGGTTTGCACGTACCACAGAATGTGGACATCCCTAAATATCTACAAGAAATGGATGTGATCGATCAAAGTCATCCTGCATATGTAGAACTATCAGATCATGTGAACAGCCTTGGCGTAGTCCATCAGCGGCTCGTAGCATTCAATTTGAAATCAGCCCAAGGACAGTCTTTGGGGCAGGTGGTTTTCTTTGACGATCAGACTGAAGTATTTGATCAGGAAGCTATTATTATCGTCCAGCAATTTGCTGAATCTTTAGTAAAACGAGTTAAACTGAATGAGGAACATACACAGCTGAAAGAGTTATACGAACAGCAATGTGCACAAAACTTCAGTAAAACCAAATTCTTCCAGATTATTGCTCATGACCTGCGTGCACCTTTCCATGGCTTGTTAGGCTTCTCGGAAGTGCTGGCACAGGAACGTGACACTCTGGATGAATCCAGTATCCAGAGTATTTCTGATTATTTATATGATACGGCTCAATCGACGTATAACTTGTTAGAAAGCCTGTTGACTTGGGCGATGGCCGAGGGTGGACGTTTCGTTTATCATCCGATTAACTATGAATTAAAACAGTCTACTAAAATTGTCTGTGATGTACTGAAAAGTCTGGCGTTGAAAAAGAATATTGAGCTGATTGACCAGGTTCCTGAAGATATTAAGGTGCATGCTGATATTAATATGATTACTTCGGTCTTGCAGAACCTGGTATCGAATGCGCTGAAATTTACTCCAGTCGATCAGGGTGGGCAGGTGATTCTGGCTGCTGAAATGGAAGGTGAGCAAGTCAAGATTACTGTTCAGGATACTGGTCTCGGTATGACTGAAGAGCAAATGGAAAATCTGTTTAGACCTAATCTCACAGTGAGCTTAAAAGGCACAGACAATGAGAAAGGCGCAGGTCTGGGTCTAGTACTGTGTAAGCGTTTTGTAGACCTGAACCATGGACAGATTGTCGTAGATTCTAAAGAAGGCGCTGGAACCACCTTTACTGTGCATTTACCTAAAGTGACCAATGATCATCAGGCATTGGTACTTGAAGACCTGCATACTGAAAAGTCCTGAAAATCATAAATTTCTATTAAAACCGTTCCCACTCGGCGTGAACTCCTGCTATAACTAAATAAAAGTTTTGAGGGAATCACCGAGTGATGGATGCGGTACAATTGCAGAAAACCTTAAGAGCCAGTCAGTATGCAGAACAGGTATTAGCCAATCATCAAGATCTATTGAATCAGGATTATGCAATTGATCAGTTTCAGGGATCACTCGGCACTGAACAGATTCAAGACTTAATCTATTCCAATCTATTAAATATCAGCGATGAAACCATGTGGATGCGTAGTTTACGTATTCTGCGTGCTCGCCTGATGTTCCGCTGGATCTGGCAGGATGCCAATCAACTCACCGATGTCATCACACTGACCCGCGAGCTGTCTGATTTCGCTGATGCCTGTATCTGTGCTGCCAAAGAGTTTGCCCGTATTCCTCTAGTCGCCAAATATGGCCAGCCAATTGGCTATAACGGTAAAGTTCAGGATCTCATTATTATTGCAATGGGCAAGCTGGGCGCTCAGGAACTCAACCTTTCCAGTGATATTGACCTGATTTTTGCCTTTGATGAACAGGGTGAAACGGATGGGCGCAAATGCATTGATGTTCAGCAGTTCTGCATTCTATGGGGGCAAAAGTTAATCTATCTGCTAGACCATATCACTGCTGAAGGTTTTGTATTCCGTGTTGATATGCGTCTGCGACCTTGGGGTGATGGTTCTGCTTTAGCCATCAGTCATGCCGCACTAGAAAAATATCTCAGCCAGCATGGGCGTGAATGGGAACGCTATGCCTGGATCAAAGCCCGCATCGTCAATCCGAGCCCAGAAGGTGATGAACTGCTGGACATGACCCGTCCTTTCGTTTTCCGTAAATATGTCGATTACAGCGCTTTTGAAGCCATGCGCGAAATGAAGGCGATGATTGAGCGTGAAGTACAGCGCCGTAATATTGAAGATGATATCAAGCTTGGCGCAGGCGGGATTCGTGAAGTTGAATTTATCGTGCAGGTTTTTCAGCTGATTTATGGCGGAGCCAAGTTAGAGCTGCAAGACCGGCAATGTCTGGTCAGCCTGAATCATCTGGATGAGGCTGAACTGCTGGATGAACAGGCGGTGACTGACCTCGAAGATGCCTATTTATTCCTTCGTCGGGTAGAGCATGCTATTCAGGCGCTGCATGATCAACAAACCCAATGTTTGCCGACTGAGCCAGATTTACGTCAACGTATTGTGGATACTTTAGGCTTTGCAGACTGGTCCGCCTTTATGGAGGTGCTGGATCAAAAACGTGCCAAAGTAATTTACCAGTTTGAGCACTTGATCAAGGAAAATGGACCAGAGCCTCAAGGCAAAAGTTTTTCTCAACTCGAACAACAGCTGAATGAAGTTTTAGATGATCATGCGAAAAATCTGGTACATGAATTCTGGCATGGACATGCCTTAAAAAAACTGCCAGCCAAAGCCATTCAACGTTTAAAAACATTTTGGCCTTATCTGATAGAGGCGATTCTAGAATCAGATAAACCACAAGTTGCACTGGTTCGCCTGATGCCATTGGTTGAATCAGTCATGCGTCGTACGGTGTATCTGGTGATGCTGATTGAAAGTAAAGGTGCTTTACAGCGTTTGGTAAAAATGGCGACTGTCAGCCCCTGGATCTGTGAGGAACTTACTCATTATCCTGTATTGCTGGATGAATTCCTGTCGATGGATTTTGAATTGCCTAAGCGGCAGGATCTGGAAGATAGCCTTCGTCAGCAATTGCTCAGAATCGAAATTGATCAGGTTGAAGACCAGATGCGGGTGCTGCGCCTATTTAAAAAATCCAATGTACTTGCGGTAGCGGCCAGTGATGTGTTGGCAGAAAGTCCTTTAATGAAAGTCTCGGATGCGTTAACGGATATTGCAGAAGTCTCAGTGAATGCTGCGCTACATCTGGCTTATCAGATTGTGGCCAAACGACATGGTTTTCCGCTGGATGCAGAAGGGCAGCGCTGCTCGATAGAACATACGGCTTTTGCCGTCATTGGCTATGGCAAAGTCGGTGGCATTGAGTTGGGCTATGGTTCGGATCTGGATCTGGTCTTCATTCATTATATGGGCGAGCAGGCTGATACGGACGGTCTCAAGCCGATTAGCGGTTTTGAGTTCGCTATGCGCGTAGCACAGAAGTTTATGTCGCTCATGACCACACAAACACTGGATGGACGTGTCTATGAAGTTGATACCCGTCTACGTCCTTCTGGAGAAGCGGGGCTGCTGGTCACTAGCCTGAAAGCATTTGAGCAATATCAGTTGAAAAATGCATGGCTGTGGGAGCATCAGGCCTTGGTGCGTGCACGCTCCATTGCCGGTGAAAATAGCTTGAGAGAGACATTTGAAGCACTACGTTGTAAGATTCTTACCCAGAAACGCGATATCTGTCATGTACGTAGTGAAGTTCTGAAAATGCGTCAGAAAATGAAAGATCATCTGGGTTCTTCCAAAGAGCAAAAAAAAGATGGGATTTTTCATTTAAAACAAGATGCAGGTGGTATCGTTGATATCGAATTTATGGCACAGTATGCGGTGTTAGCTTGGAGTGGGACGAATAAAGATCTCGCCCATTACTCCGACAATGTAAGAATCCTTGAGGATGCCGCAAAATCAGGTTGCTTATCCAGCGACGATGCGACTGCTCTGATTCAAGCTTATCTCCGTGAACGCGCCGAGAGCCATCGCTTAGCCCTTGCAAATCAATCCATGCAAGTGTCTGCAAGCGACTGGCACGATACCCGAAAGACCGTTTGCAAGTTATGGCAAAGACTGATTGATCCAAGTGCAGTATTTGCACTGGATAGTGAATAATTGTGAAAAATTGGAGTTTGTGGCATGAATTTGGCTGATCGTGATGGTTTCATTTGGCAAGATGGACAACTAGTAGACTGGCGTGAGGCGAAAACTCACGTATTAACACATACTTTGCATTACAGCATGGGTGTGTTTGAAGGTGTCCGTGCTTATGAAACCCCGAATGGAACGGCTATTTTCCGTCTGAAAGAACACACCAAACGTTTGCTCAATTCTGCAAAAATTTATCAAATGAAAGTTCCATTTGATCATGCAACATTAGAACAAGCTCAAATTGATGTGGTTCGTGAAAATAAATTGGCATCTTGCTATTTACGTCCAATTATTTTTATTGGCTCTGAAAAATTAGGTATTGCTGCTACTGACAATACTATTCATGCTGTAGTTGCAGCGTGGAGCTGGGGTGCTTACCTTGGTGATGATGCGATGGCGAAAGGTATTCGTGTAAAAACTTCATCATTCACACACCATCATCCAAACGTGACGATGTGTAAAGCCAAAGCATCTGGTAACTACACATTATCGATTCTTGCTCACCAAGAAGTGGCACATTCTGGTTATGACGAAGCAATGCTGCTTGATCCGCAAGGCTATGTATGCCAAGGTTCAGGCGAAAACGTATTCCTGGTACGTGATGGCGTAATTCATACTCCAGACATCGCTGGTGGCGCATTAGACGGTATTACACGTCAATCGATTATTACCATTGCTAAAGATCTTGGTTATGAAGTGGTAGAACGCCGTATTACCCGTGACGAGTTCTATATTGCAGATGAAGCATTCTTTACTGGTACTGCAGCTGAAGTCACACCAATCCGTGAATATGATGACCGTCAAATTGGTGAAGGCGTACGTGGTCCAATTACCACTCAAATCCAGAAAGCCTACTTTGATGCGGTTCAGGGTAAAGACCCTAAATATGCACACTGGTTAACTTATGTAAAATAAGTTAAATCTATGAAAAAGGGACTCATTTGAGTCCTTTTTTTATTTTAGTGACTCTTTCTCAAAATATTAAACTATTAGGTTGTTAGGTAGAGAAGCCAATAAATTGCAGAAAAAATGACGACTTTCATATTTTGGAAAGCTATATATTCACTATAAAAATAAACGAATAAGCGTAACGAACAACTAAAATTAGTGTTGCTCTATATTTATCATTCAAATATGAACTTTATTTTGATATAAGTTGCTGGAAAAATATTCAATTCTTGTGATGAAAAAATGAAGATTATATTTCTTCATGAGATTTGCGGTAAACTGTGCAGAAATGAAAAGCAATAGGTTCGGTAAGTACCAGTAATGGTATGATACTGATATTGCATAGGTGGATGATGGGTGCATGAACGCAAAGCAAAATGACCTTAAGACTCAGAGTGAACAGTCACCTGAACAAAATATTGTGATCTGTATGAAATGGGGCACAAAATATGGGTCTGAATATGTCAATCGTCTTTACAATATGGTGAAGCGGCACACAACCGTTGATTTTCAAATGGTGTGTTTAACTGACCGCACTGAAGGGATTGATCCAAATGTGCAATGCTTTTCTATTCCACCGTTGGCTTTGCCAGAAGGGGCGCCAGAACGTGGCTGGAATAAGCTGTCTACCTTTGAACCTGATCTCTATGGTTTAAAAGGAAATGCTTTATTTTTAGATCTGGATGTGGTGATTGTCGATAATATTGATGAATTCTTTACACATCCGGGTGACTTTCTGATTATCCATGACTGGAAACGACCATGGCGTATTACGGGTAATAGTTCAGTTTATCGCTTTAAGCTCGGGGCTTTTCCAGGCCTTTTGCCATATTTCCGCGAACACTTTGATGAAATCCGTCAAAAATTCCGTAATGAACAGGCTTATCTATCTTGGTATGTAGACCAGGAGAAGAAACTCAGCTATTGGCCAGATAGCTGGTGCAAGAGTTATAAATATCATTGTCTGCAAAAAATTCCAATGGCTTATTTCAAGCCACCAGTAAAGCCTGAGGGCGTAAAAATTATTATTTTCCATGGGGAGATTAACCCACCTGATGCCATTAATGGTGGTGGTGGTAAATGGTATCGCTATGTGTTGCCATCCCAATGGATCAAGGATGCTTGGCAGTAAGTCCTAAGACTTACATAATCTGATTATTGATTAGAAAAATTATGGAAAAAATAGATTTTGTTATTACTTGGGTTGATGGTAAGGATGAAAAACATCGACTTAAAAGACAACAGTTTCAGCCTGCTAATATTACCAAAGGTGCTGCCGAGGAAACTCGATTTGCCAGTAATAATGAAATCTACTTTTCAATTGCTTCAATTCTTAAGTATGTTCCTTATTGTGGAACAATTTATATTATTACTGATGAACAACAACCAGCAAATATTTATGATTTCGTCGAACAGGGGTTATGTAATCCGGATCAGATAAAAATAATTGATCATCGAACAATATTTACTGGGTATGAGCAATACTTGCCTACATTTAACTCTTTAAGTATTGAAACTATGCTTTGGAATATTCCAAGCTTATCTCGCTATTTTATTTATTTAAATGATGATTTCTTCTTCAATGCACCTTCTGAATTTGAGGATTTTTTAGCGAATGATCAAATTAAAATTTATGGGCATTGGGAACGCAGTTCGTTAGTTAAAGCAAAATTTAATCTGCGTAAAGGCCTTAATAAATATTTTGGTAAGTCTTTACAGCCTAAATATACAATTGCCCAAATGCTTAGTGCTGACCTTTGTGGATTAAATCAATATTATGAAATTCATCACCGTCCCCATATACTAGATCGTGAATTTTTGAAAGAGTATTTTACAAAGTATCCTGAAATATTACATCAACAGATTAAATACCGTTTTAGAAGTGCTTTACAGTTTTTACCGGTTGGATTAAATAATCATTTAAAAATTCAAGCTAGTAAAGCGATATTATGTGATGATATAAATATTGCTTATCTTAAAAATGAAGCCTCATTATCTTCATTTCTATCTGACTTGAATGACACAACTATTAAATTTGGCTGTGTACAAAGTTTAGATCAATTAAATCCTGAACAATCGTTAAAGATAACCTCTGCTTTAATAACTAAATTTAAAGATTATTTGCCTTTATTTATTCATCATTACTAAGAGCTAGCCATGAAAGTTATAACTTATTTAATTAATTTAGACGGAAGTGATAAACGGCTGGCTGATGCAACTCTGCAACTTAATAGTGTCGGTTGGGAATTCGAACGTTTTGCTGCATACGATGGGCGAGGTCAAGCTCTCTCTGAATTTGCACATTATAATGATGATGAAGCGAACCAGATATTAGGTCGTAGTCTAATGAGTTCGGAGTTAGGATGTTATCTAAGTCATTATGGTTGTGCAGAAAAGTTTCTTGCTACTGATGCGGATTATCTTATCGTACTTGAAGATGATATGAAGATTGAACCAGATTTTAAAATAAAACTTGATTGCCTGATTGAGTATCTAGACCAGCATAAAAACTTAGATTGGTATTTAGTGAATATTGCAGCTAAAAAGAAAAAGCTGGCAAAAAATATTACTCAAATTGAGAATATGAGTATATGGCATGCTTATTATTTTCCAATTCGTGGCTTGGGATTGATTTGGTCTCGTCAGGGAGCACAGGCTTTCGTTAACGCTGGAAAAACTATAAATATGCCAGTAGATATTTTCTTTCAAACTTGGTTAAGTAAAAATGGTAAAGGATTAGGAGTTTGGCCACCATTAGTGAAGCCAGCGGGGGTAGATAGTGATATTTTGGGGACAGTTGCAGCTCAAGGGGTGTCACGTAAAGAGAAAGAAAATCGTGATCTATCGTATGGTTTAAAAAAACAGAAACGTATGTGGCGTGATCGTTATTATGCGGTTAAGCATTTATTAAAATCAAAAAAAGTTATGTGATATGAAAAATTTTGTTATTAGCCTAAAAACTGCTACTAAACGTCGAGAACACATTTGTAAGGAATTTGGCGAAAAAAATATTGATTTTGAATTTTTTGATGCTATTACTCCTGATCAGAATCAATATTATGCTGAAAAATTTGGATTAAATTTGAATTTTTTTGATTTGAAACCTACAGAAATTTCTTGCTTTTTAAGTCATATTTATTTGTGGTTTTATGCGGAAGAAAATAATTTAGAATATATAGCTATTTTTGAAGATGATATTTATTTAGGTGAAAATGCTAATTTATTTTTAAATAACTTCAATTGGATACCTAAAAATACTGATATTTTAAAATTAGAAGCTTTTGATGATTATATAGAAGTAAATAAAAGTACTCTTTTAAAGACTGTAGATGGGAGGGAAATCTATCACTTAGTCTCTAAGCATATTGGAGGTGCTGGATATATTATGTCTCATAGAATAGTTAATAAAATTTTGGTTAGATTGAGACATGAACAAAAAATTAAACCTTTAGATCATTACCTTTTTGAAGATTTAATTCTTGATAAGGATATTAATATTGTTCAGATTTTACCTGCATTATGTATTCAAGATTTTATCAAAAATAATGCCTATGAAAATTTTTCTAGTTCTTTAGAGGAAGAAAGACGTAAGCGATTTAATAGTCTAAAAATTAAGTTATCGATTCCTCAAAAAATTAAAAGAGAAATTTTGAGATTATTTTCCCAATTTAAAGGTATCTTCAGAAAAATTATGTACCGGAAGAAAGTTATATTTAGATAGTAAAATTCTATGTTATTCAATAAAGATTTTTACTATTTTCTAATTTCCTAAACCTTTTATATCCCCACAAATACTGCTCTGGAGCAATGTTAATCATTCGCTCCATTTCCTTGTTTAAGGTATCTACAGAAAGCTGTAAGTCTTTAGATAGAATATCAATTGATAATTTAGTTACATGAATATCAAAGCCGTTTAGATCATCATGACGTAGACAACTCAAGCCAATTACAGAGCATTGGGTTTTTGTAGCCAATTTAGAGAGCAGGGTAGAAGATAGAGCATTCTGTCCATAAAAAGGTGAGTAAATACCGCCGCTTTCTTTGGGCACATGGTCAGGAAGAATGGCAGCGAATCCCCCTTGTTTTAGATGCTTGAATAAAGCCCGTACTCCCGTTTCATCAGTTGGGACAAGGGTAGCATTTAAACGCTGCCGTGCTTCGAGCATAAACCGATCCACATCAGGATTTTTGCTCGGTTTATACATGATGACTGGACTAGTGTGTTGATTCACCCAGGCATTAAGTAGCTCCCAAGTGCCAAAATGAGGAACGACTGCCAAAGTTCCATTCGGATTTTTTAGTGCATCAGTGAAAATCTCTGGATGATGAATATTCCGGATTTGTTTTAATGCGAACTCAGGTTCAGAGCCCCAAATTTTGACTGACTCGGCATAGGTCATGCATTGGCTTTGAACACTTCGTTTTGCCAGTCGTGTGCGTTCCGTTGCTGACAGTTCAGGATAGGCAATTCTTAAATTAATTTCTGTAGTACGGCGAATCGATGAATTCGTGATATAGAGAAGTGATCCAACACTTTTCGCCAAATTTTGAATGAATCTTAACGGGAGTTTGGAGAGGTTCTTGAGTAATGCGTACATGGTGGGCAGCTTGCCTGATTAAGATTCTTGATCAGGATTGCCTTTAAGCACCATATAAATCAAACCTACAAAAATGACAAGTGCACCTAAAATACTGCTCAGGCAGAAGTACACAATACGGTCATTGGTGTCCAGGTTAAACAGGTTGTTTGCAAGGATATAGCGCATGAACAGCCATTGTACGACTGAAAACACAATCAGCATGATGCCACGGTTACGAACAGCAGGACGCATCGCCATTGCCAAATTACCTAAAAATAGAAACTGAAGCTATTATGCCACTGTCGTGCAGGCTTCTCAATGCAATAAAAAAGCCCTGTTCTAGCAGGGCTTTTTTATTTAAATCATCAAGAAATTATTCTTGAGATTCGGCTTTTGGTTTTTCACGTAAGCGAATACCCAAATCACGCAGTTGAGTTGATTCAACTGGTGCAGGTGCTTGAGTCAATGGACATTCAGCAGTTTTGGTTTTCGGGAATGCAATCACATCACGGATTGAAGATGCACCAGTCATCAACATCACCAGACGATCCAGACCGAATGCCAAACCACCATGCGGAGGCGCACCGAATTTAAGCGCATTTAGCAAGAAGCTGAATTTCTCTTCTGCCTCTTCTTCAGAAATACCCAGCGCTTCAAAGATCGCTTTTTGCATTTCTAAAGTATAAATACGCAGTGAACCACCACCGATTTCAGTACCATTCAATACCATGTCATAAGCAACAGACAATGCTTCGCCTGGATTATTCTTCACATCTTCAACGCTTGATTTAGGAAGCGTGAACGGGTGGTGAACAGAAGTCCATTTGCCATCATCAGTTTCTTCGAACATTGGGAAGTCAACTACCCAAAGCGGAGCCCATTCGCAAGTTGCAAGGTTCATATCATGACCAATTTTCACACGAAGTGCGCCCATTGCATCATTCACAACTTTGGCTTTGTCTGCACCGAAGAATACGATGTCGCCATTTTCAGCACCAACACGTTTCAACAGATCCAGCACGATTGGCTCGATGAATTTAACGATAGGTGATTGAAGACCTTCAATACCTTTCTCAAGTTCATTGACCTTGATGTAAGCCAGACCTTTCGCACCGTAAATACCAACGAATTTAGTATATTCATCGATTGCGCTACGTGGCAGTGAGCCCGCACCTGGAACGCGAAGCGCAACGATACGGCCTTTAGGGTCTTTCGCAGGACCTGCGAATACTTTGAACTCGACGTCTTGCATCAAGTCTGCAACGTCAACAAGTTTCAAAGGAATACGTAAGTCTGGTTTGTCAGAAGCGTAGTCACGCATTGCTTCTGAATAAGGCATACGTTGGAATTTGTCGAATTTGATGCCAAGAAGTTCGTCGAACATCTTAACAGTCATACCTTCCATCAAATCCATAATATCGTCATCGCTCATGAACGATGTTTCGATGTCGATTTGAGTGAATTCAGGCTGACGATCCGCACGTAAGTCTTCGTCACGGAAACATTTTGCGATCTGGTAGTAACGATCTACACCACCTACCATCAATAACTGTTTGAACAGCTGTGGTGATTGTGGAAGAGCATAGAAGCTACCATTAGATACACGGCTTGGAACTAAGTAGTCACGCGCACCTTCAGGGGTCGCACGAGTCAAGATCGGAGTTTCAACGTCCAGGAAACCGTGATCGTCTAAATAGTTACGAATCAGGTTGGTCACTTTAGAACGGAAACGTAAACGATCGATCATTTCAGGACGACGGATGTCCAAGAAACGATATTTCAAACGGATTTCTTCAGAAATGCTTGTGTTTTCGTCATTTAATGGGAATGGAGGAGTTTCAGACTGAGCAAGAACTTCAATTTCTTTACCCAATACTTCGATTTGACCACTCACCATGTTGGCATTTTCAGTACCCGCATAACGGCGACGTACACGGCCTGTAATTTTTAATACGTATTCAGAACGTGCTTTGTCTGCTGTTGCAAACGCTTCAGGTGTATCTGGGTCGATAACCACTTGAACAAGACCGTCACGGTCACGCATGTCAAGGAAAATGACACCACCGTGGTCACGGCGACGGTGTACCCAACCGCATAATGTTACGGTCTGGTCAATTTGAGCTTCGGTTAAAGAACCGCAGTAATGAGTTCGCATCATAGCGTTAAAAATCCAACTATATGGGTTAAGGAAGCGTATACGTAAACAGCGTACCGCCTTTAGCAAAGGTAGGATTATGCCTCTTTGGGCATGTTGTCACAAGAACTTGAGGCAAAAACAGTATCATTTTAAAGTGAATAAGCAGGAAGTGAGAGATTTTCCTAGCCCATACGCCGATCACGATCCAGAAATAAAAATAGCAGACAGCCCAGACTAAAAGTGATTAAAAAGCCCTGGCTAAATTCATTGATAGAGCGGCCGGTAAAATAATACAGATCAGATCGCCAAGCATCATCCGGAATATAGCGCATATAGTCCCATGTCGAAAATAAACCTGTGAGCGTAGATAGACCGAATAGACCCCAGCAAAAGAGGAGGATCTTGTGACTGACGCTTAAATATTGCTGGTGAGTTTTATAGTAATGCAGACTCATCCATAGAATAAAAGGCAGAGCCAGAGCAGAAGTCCCGATCTGCAAAATCCGGTGTAGAGGATAAGTTCGTCCTAAAATTTGATACTGCTGGCTGAGAATGTCATAAAAGGCAAAGGTTCGAAAATCCACATGGGTGAGACCATCCCAAATAATATGGGTTGCTGTCCCAATCATCACTGCAATACACATAGCGCAAATAAATCTGAATGCTGAAAATAGATTATGAATATTTAAATCATGCTGTATGCCAATGAAACGATAAATCACTGGCCGGTAAATCAGGTACCAGACCGCACAAAAAATGAGACCAATCCATAAATCAGGGTGAATCAGCGAAGACCATAAATGAGTAATATTAGAATTCTTATGGGTAAAAAGACGGTACAGATCAGGAACCATGCTGCCAATCGCCAGTGCAGCAACAGGTAGCCGATTGCCAGTTAAATATGAAATAGGTGGAGCGAGTACAGCATGAGATAAAGTAAAGGGCATAAAAAATAGTGTTTTACTACAATGAAAAATATTCAAATGACATTCTAATAAAATATCTCATTGATTATCGTAAAAGATTGCAAAAACAATGAAATGTTATATTATAACAATATTCGAAATTGCTGAATTTGAGCTTGGGTCATGTCCTTTTCTAAGAATCTAATAACACTCTCAATTTTTGCTGTAGTTGCGCCTACGGTATTTGCTGAACAGTCATCTTCTTCTATTCCTGTACAAACCATGGATACCATTCAGGTACAAGCTCATCCACTGGTACAGACTGCGGCAGATTTTGCAGTTGCTGATCTGATGGTGGACCAGAAAGCCTTATCTGAACGTGCGACGACTATTGGTGATGCGCTGGCTGATGAACTTGGAGTGTATTCAAATCAGTATGGAACCGGAGCGAGCCGACCGGTAATCCGCGGCCAAGATGGTCCACGTGTCAAAGTTTTGCAGCATGCTTCTGAAACGGCTGATGTATCTACTCTATCTCCTGACCATGCGGTAACTGTTGATCCGATTCTGGCCAAACAGGTCGAAGTGATTCGTGGCCCATCAACTTTGCTTTATAGCGCGGGAACCGTCGGTGGTCTGGTTAATGTCACTGATCAGAAGATCCCAACCCAAATGCCGGAAGATGGTCTGGAAGGGACTGTTGGACTACGTTACAACTCGGGCAGTGATGAAAAACTGGCAAGTGCAGGCGTGACTGCTGCAGTCGGTGAAAATTTTGCGCTGCGTGTCGAAGGTACTAAACACAAAGCCAATGACTATATTGCGCCTGATTATGTAGTAGAAGAACCTCATGGCGATCATTCACATTTTCACAAAGAACGTCGTGTAGGTAATACCTTTGCTGAAGGCCAGACCGTGAATATTGGTGGATCATGGATTCATGATCGTGGTTTCGTTGGCCTGTCTTATAGCAACCGTCAGGATGAATATGGCTTGCCGGGGCATAGTCATGAATATCATGGCTGTGTATTGCATGGTGATCATTTCCATGGCTGTCCAGAGCTGGGTGCTACCGCAGAGCATGAAGAAGAGCATGGCGGACCATGGGTAGATCTGAAATCTGAACGTTATGAAGTACGTACTGAACTGGAACAGCCTTTTGCCGGTTTTGACAAGTTACGTGCCCATGCCAGCTTTACCGATTATGAGCATGATGAGCTGGAAGAAAATGAAGTGATTAGTAATTTCAAAAGCAAAGGCTACGATGGCCGTTTAGAGCTGGTGCATGTTCCGGTTGCTGGTTGGGAAGGGGTAATTGGCACCCAATATAGCCAGCAGAAAATCAATCTGGCTGCTACAGAACATGATCATCATGAAGATGGTGACGAAGATGATGAAGAACATCATGTTCATGGTTCAAGCGTAGTCATGCCAGATACCAAAACTGAAAAATACAGTCTGTTTGCTTTAGAGCATAAACAACTCGGTGATGTGCATGTCGAACTGGGTGCACGTGTTGATCATCAAAAAGTACAAGTTGAATCTGAACAGAAAAATTATTCAGGCACAGGTATCTCTGCTTCTGCCGCTGCGAATTGGGAATTTGCCCCGAACTATAAGTTATCCATTGTAGGTTCACATCAGCAACGTTTACCACTGGCGCAAGAGTTGTATGCCAATGGTCTGCATTTTGCCACCAATACCTATGAAGTCGGTAATCCTGATCTGGAAAAAGAAAGCTCGAATAACCTAGAGCTGGGTTTCGAATATGAAGGTGATAAGCTGGATTATCATGCGCATATTTACCATAACTGGTTTGATGACTATATCTACGGTGCGACTACGGCCAGAAATGGAAATTTGCGTGGGGTAGAATATACTCAAGATAAAGCTCGTTTCTATGGGGCTGAAGCGGAAGCTACTTATGCATTAAATGACACATACAAGTTTGGTGTGTTCGGTGATTATGTACGCGGCAAAATTGAGGGTGAAAATGCACCCCGTATTCCAGCAGGCCGCTTAGGAACCAAGGTTGAAGCAGACTTTGCCGATGGCTGGTCAGGAATGGCAGAGTATTATCATGTCTTTAATCAGGACAAAACGGCCAGTTATGAAGATGAAACCCAAGGCTATAACATGGTCAATGTCGGTCTAAGCTATGCTAATAGCATTGCTGATAAAAATGCCTATCGGGTTTATTTTAAAGCCAATAACCTACTCGATGATCAGGTCTATTCACATAGCTCATTCCTGTCGAATATTCCGCAAGTCGGACGTAATTTCACAGTCGGCGTACAATATGATTTCTAGGATTCAGATGAAATAACTGACCGAATCCAAGTACTGTCACTGAAATAGACTTGAAAAATCATCAGATTAAACCTAGCCTGAGTATATTGGGTTAGGTTTTTTTTTATGCGTATCTTTCAACGAATTCACAATAAACTGAACTGGTCAAACCGCCGTTATGCGGCCTTGATCATTGGTGTGCTGATGGCCAGTTATCTGGCTTCAGCAATTTATCATACTTATAAACCCTTACCTGAAGGGCTGAATTACACGGGTAAGCTGCGCCATGCACAGGTGAAATTTCTGGTCGATCAGACTTATCTGGATGCACAGGGCAAGCAGCAACTGGATCATCAGATTTTTAATGAAATGCTGAAAATGGTTGAGGAAGCAAAATCCCTGATCGTGCTGGATATGTTTCTGTTTAATCAGCAGACCGGTGCCTCTAAACAGGAACATCAGGCACTCAGCAAACAGCTCACAGAGGCCTTACTTAACAAGCGATTAATGCAGCCTGAAGTGGAAATCAAATTTATTACCGATCCGATTAATTCTGTCTACGGTGGAATTACAGCACAGCATTATCGTGAACTGCGTCAGGCGGGAGTAGATGTAATCGAAACCAATCTGACACCGCTGCGTGCTTCTAATCCAAGCTGGTCAGGTTTCTGGTATCTGTGCTGTCAGGGGATTGGCAATAATCCGGAAAAAGGCTGGTTGCCAAATCCGTTTGGTCCAGAAAAAGTGACCTTACGCAGTTATTTCGACCTGTTTAATTTCAAAGCCAATCATCGTAAAACACTGGTCGTCGATACAGATCAGGGCTGGAAAGCACTGGTTACCTCAATGAACCCACATGATGGCAGTTCACGGCACTCCAATATTGGTCTACTGGTCTGGGGCAGAACAGCGATTGATATTCTTGCGACAGAACAGGCGGTCGGGATCATGTCTCAAGCCAATATGCCGGCTGTGATTGCAGGTGAGTTTGAAGCAGAAAAAAAACAGCCTCAAGTTCAGGTACTAACTGAAAAAGCCATTTATGAGGGAGTTTTAAAGCTGCTTGAAACGGCGAAAGCAGATGAGCAGATTGATCTGGCCATGTTCTATCTGTCAGAACGTAAGATTGTGAAAGGGTTGATTGCAGCGCATGAGCGCGGAGTGAAACTTCGGGTTTTACTTGATCCAAATAAAGATGCATTTGGTCGTGAAAAAAATGGCATTCCTAACCGGCAGGTGGCTTCAGAACTGCATAAAGCTGGTATTCCGGTACGCTGGTGTAATACTCAAGGCGAGCAATGTCACAACAAAATTCTGATGAAATACGGCGCTCAGCGAGCTGAAATGATTTTAGGTTCCGCCAATTTCACGGCACGTAATCTGAAAAATTATAATCTGGAAACCAATCTGCGTGTGGTGGGTCAGCCTCAGGCTGAAGTCTTTAGCGATGCACAGCAGTATTTCAATACGGCCTGGTCTAATCTAAATAGCCGTTCCATGAGCGTGGACTATGCTCAATATGCTGAAGAGTCATTCTGGAAATACTGGTTATACCGTTTTATGGAATGGAGTGGTTGGTCGACGTTTTGATTTTAAATCCCTCCTAACCTCCCTTTAAAAAAGGGAGGAAAGTCCCTTTTTATTAAAGAGGGATTTAGGGAGATTTCTAGTATTAGCTTTTCGATTCTGGATTCGGTGGAACCAGTTGATCCAGTTCTTTATCTGTCAGCTCATCCAGTTCAGAGATATCAGTCTTGATTTTCCATTGAGATTCATCATCCACCGGATTTGGCAAACGTGCTTCTAGCCAGTCGCACACTACATCTGGTGGGAAGTCGGCATGATTACACTGAATGACCCAAGACAGGAAATCTTTAGCGACACCATTCATATAAGGCGGTGGAGAAACTGGAAGAAACTGAGTCGGCAGGCGCTCATTTTTAGAAATATAGTTCAGGACATGACCCAGTTCCTGCACAGTTTGCCATGCTAAAGGATGATCGACATTGATCTGAAATTTAAACCACCAAGCCTGTTTCCCATCTGAGCCATAGCTATCAATCAGTCCTTTTTGAACACTGGGTACCTTGCAAAAATATTCATATAAACGATCGAAATTTAAATCAGACACAGTATGCAACTCAAAGCATTAAAAAAGTGATATTAGCATACGCACTTCAGCGCTCATCACGCAAGCTGATTAAAGTCATGGAATCAATTACAAAACTTTGCAGCGGCAGGGGATTTATCCATATTTTCTGCATGGATTTTGGTTAAAATATGGGCACAAACTTTTGGAGGACGCACTTATGAAAATATTAGCTTCAGGTGCATTGCTGGCTTCATTCCTGTTCGGTATTGCAGTGCCCGCTTGGGCGGATAATGCCTGGGTAGGCTACACAGGTGTTGATCGTTCTAAACCTCAACATCGTCCTCCATCACGTCCTCATTATGCACCGCAGCCCCCTCATTCGCAGCGGCCTTATTCTCCGCAACGTCCGTCCCATGGCGGCTATTATCCTCCTGCGCAGAGCCAAAGCGGGTTCAATATCCAGTATCAGGCACCGACCACGATTTACCAGAATTCCAATAGCTATAGCTGGGTCAATGGTGATCCGAATGTAGCCCACATTGAAAGTTCGAGATATACAGTGATTACTGACTGGCAGCGTTTGGGATTACCTGCACCACCACGCGGAAGTTACTGGATTTATGAAAATGGACGTTATGTGTTGATGAATAACCGTTAAAAGAAATTCCCTCTCTTGTTAGGAGAGGTGATTAATTACCCTCTTGCGAAGCAGTGCTTCTCACCTTTTGCAAAGGGGGACTTTTCTATGACTATGCCAACTCATCATCTTCAGGACGTGGAGTTTTACCTTCTGGTAATGGCTTTTCGCTATGCTTGTCACGAATGACAGATGGATAGGTCCAGGACGCATAACGGACCACCAGAATGGCAAAAGCCAGAATCAGAATCGAACCGGTAATAATAACCTGATCCATGCTGGCTTTGTGTGTATGCTGAATATCAGAAATCAGTAAACGGGTCAGGGCAGTAATCGCAATATAAATCAGGAACCGAACTGGCATATGATTGGTCTTGAAATAGATGCCGACCATGGCACCAAGTTCCAGATAGATAAACAGCAAAAGAATATCATCAATGGTGGCAAACTGTTTGACGGTCAAAATGTCAAATACGGTATGACCTGCGGACCAGATCACCATACAGCCAATAATGAACAGCGCAAGATAATGGAAACTTTCCACGGCAAGGTTGCCAAAACGGTCGAGGAGAGTTTCTATTCTTTTTACTTTAGACTCAGATTTACTCATGTTCTCCTCCAGATTTTTCATGTGAAATAACATATGAACAGGAAAGAACTAGCAAAGATCATGCACAAAAAGAGAAAAATAAAATAAAAGTGAAATTATTCGAACTTTTGCACTTTTTTTGCACTAACTTGTTATATTGTATGAGAACTACATTGAATAAATAGGAGAAAAAAATGTTGGACAAAATTCAAACAAAAATTAGTCAATTAGAAGCAGGAAAAAAATTAATCCTGGGCACGGGGATCAAGGCTGAAGAGATGCAGAAGGTACTTGAACTGTGTGAATCTTTAGAGTCGCAAGGGGGAATTAAAATAGTGAATAAGCATTTCAATCCTAAAATAACGACGCAACCAGATACGATCTTGATTGAAAAAGTATAGTGCATAAAAAGCCCTGCAGATGCAGGGCTTTTTATATGGATTCACGTCAAGATTAAGCTTGAGTCGTGAAGTAATCTTCAGAGAAATTCATCACTACTTCGCAACCAGCTTTCACTTTAGTGATACGCAGTGCAAGTTCAGGCAAGATGCGTTGCGTGAAATAACGCGCCAGTGCCAGTTTGTTTTGGTAGAACTCGCCATCTTTGTCTTTTGCAGCATTGGCAATGCGCGCAAACATATAAGAGAAGCTCAATAGGCCTACTGCATGTAGGTAATCAACCGCTGCAGCATTCGGGAATTCTGCATTTTCGCCAGCAGCTTCAAGCACAAACTGAGTCAATGATTCTACTTCAGTAGCTGCATCTAAAGTTGCATCTTTAATGAAGTTCAGGTCTGCATCTAACTGGTTCGCAAAGTCGCGGATTTCTTCGATGTATTCACCGATGTACGCACCGCCACATTTAATGGTTTTACGGCCGATTAAATCTTGTGACTGAACGCCATTGGTTCCTTCATAAATCTGTGAGATACGCAGGTCACGGATACATTGTTCCATACCCCATTCACGGATATAACCATGTCCACCAAAGACCATTTGTGCATCTAGGGTTGCCTGGAATGCAGTATCCGTCAGGTAAGCTTTCGCGATTGGTGTCAACAGAGCAACACGGTCATTGGCTTTTTTTACGGCTTCAGGATCAGTCGAGAACTTAGTAATATCCAGTTGTTGACCGACATACACCGCAAATGCACGCGATGCTTCGTTGTTCGCACGAACATTCAGCAACATACGACGTACATCACCATGTACTAAAATGCTGTCTGCCGGTTTAGCTGGTGATTGAGCACCTAGGGCACTACGACCCTGTAAACGATCTGTCGCATATTGCGCAGCATTTTGATAAGCAAATTCTGAAGCACCTAGGCCCTGGATGCCCATAGACAGACGTTCGTAGTTCATCATCACGAACATGGCGGCCAGACCTTCATTTTCTTTACCCACCAGGTAACCTTTGGCACCGTCAAAGTTCATTACACAAGTCGCAGATGCCTTGATCCCCATTTTGTGTTCGATTGAACCTGGACCTACCGGGTTACGTTCGCCAATTGAACCATCTTCATTGACCAGGAACTTCGGTACGATGAACAGGGAAATACCGCGAGAGCCGGCAGGTGCATCAGGCGTTTTTGCCAGTACCAGATGAATAATGTTTTCAGCAAGATCGTGGTCACCACCCGTGATAAAGATTTTGGTACCGGTAATGCTATACGTGCCATCTTCATTACGTTCAGCTTTGGTTTTGATAATACCCAGATCAGTACCGGCATGTGGCTCAGTTAAGCACATGGTGCCTGACCATTCACCAGAATAGATTTTAGGAAGATAGGTTTCTTTTTGCTCTTGAGATGCATAGCTGTTTAAAGCCATACCTGCACCCACAGAAAGAAGCGGGTAGAGCATGAAAGATGGGTTAGTTGCAAACAGCATTTCATCAGAAAGTACGGTGAGCATTTTCGGCATTTCCTGGCCGCCCCATTCTGCATCGGCACCCAGACCGATCCAGCCGCCTTCAGCATATTGTTTGAATGCTTCTTTAAAGCCAGCTGGTGTGGTGACATTGCCATTTTCATATTTTGCGCCTTCTTCATCGCCGGTACGGTTCAGAGGAAGCATGACGTTTTGCGCAAACTTCGCCATTTCTTCAAGAATGGCTTCTGCTGTGGCAGTATCCAAGTGGGCAAGATTTTCATTGGCCTGCCAGAACTGTTCTGCATTGAAAACATCATTCAGGATGAATTTCATGTCAGCAAGTGGCGCGTTATAAATTGGCATAGTATGTCACCTGTTTTATTGTTTAATTGGATTGTTTTGGCTCAGTCTAAAGCATTAAAAATCTGAATGTTAGACGACTAAAGGTTAATTCTGTAACTCTTTATAAAGAAAAAGGACTGCCTGAAGATGGCCGTCCTTTTTCTTATTATGCATTTAAAACTGCATCAGCTTAGAATGCGAAATGTTCAGCATCTAAAGACATAAGCGGTTCTACACCAGTTGCAATCACGTCAACGTGTGAACGAACACGTGGCAGGATTTTCTTGAAGTAGAAGCGTGCAGTCGTCAATTTAGCATTGTAGAAGTCTGCATCAGTGGTACCTGCAGCAAGAGTCTCTTGAGCAACCAGTGCCATACGAGCCCACAGGTAAGCCAGTGTTACATAACCAGAGAAGTACAGGTAATCTACTGCAGCTGCACCCACTTCTTCAGGGTTTTGCATCGCACGCATACCAATCTGCATGGTCAGGTCACCCCATTCTTTGTTCAATGCCGCAAGCGGTTCAACAAATTCTTTCATTGCAGAATTGTCTTTGTTCGCTTCCGCAAATTTGTGGATGATCTTAGTGAAGTCTTTCAACATCGCACCTTGAGTACCCAGTACTTTACGGCCTAACAGATCCAGTGCTTGAATCTCAGTCGTACCTTCGTACAGGCAGGCAATACGTGTATCACGTACGATTTGTTCCATGCCATGCTCAGAGATAAAGCCGTGACCACCGAAGACTTGAACACCATGTTTCGCAGCTTCTGAACCAGTTTCAGTCAGGAATGCTTTTGCGATTGGAGTTAATAGCGACAGGATATTGTCAGCGAACTTGCGCTCTTCTTCAGAAGTACCTTGTTCAACCACATCAGCATATTGAGCCAACAGGTAAACCAGTGCACGACCACCTTCAGCAAATGCTTTTTGAGTTAAAAGCATGTTACGTACGGCTGGATGAACAATAATTGGATCAGCTTCTTTTTCAGGTGCCTTAGGACCCGAAAGAGAACGCATTGCCAGACGGTCTTTGGCATAAGTTAAAGCGCCTTGGAACGCCGCTTCAGATGCAGACAGACCTTGTACAGCAGTACCGATACGTGCAGTGTTCATGAAGGTGAACATGCAGTTCAGACCACGGTTTTCAGGACCGATCAGGAAGCCTTTGGCGTTATCGAAGTTGATGACACAAGTTGCGTTACCATGGATCCCCATTTTGTGTTCGATTGAACCACAACGTACGCCGTTACGCTCACCGATTGAACCGTCAGCATTCAGGTTGAATTTTGGTACGATGAACAGAGAAATACCTTTAGTACCTTTAGGCGCGCCAGGCAGACGAGCAAGTACGATATGGATAATGTTCTCTGCCATGTCGTGTTCACCAGCAGAGATAAAGATTTTCTCGCCAGAGATTGCATAGCTACCATCAGCTTGTGGTTCAGCTTTAGTGCGGATGATGCCGAGGTCAGAACCTGCATGAGATTCAGTTAGACACATGGTACCTGTCCATTCACCTGAAACCAGTTTAGGCAGGTAAGCGTCTTTTTGTTCTTGAGAACCGTGGTGTTCTAAAGTACGAACTGCACCATGAGACAGACCAGGGTACATACCCCATGCCCAGTTCGCAGTACCCACCATTTCAGAAAGAGTGATACCTAAAGAATTTGGTAAGCCTTGACCGCCGTATTGCTCTTCAGCAGAAAGAGAAGGGAAGCCTAGCTCGATGTATTTTTGGTACGCTTCTTTAAAGCCAGTCGGTGTCGTTACAACGCCGTCATTCCAGGTACAACCTTCACGGTCGCCGACCTGATTTAGAGGAGATAATTCATTTTCACAGAAGTCAGCTGCAGCTTCTAGGTACTGATCAACCAACTCACGGCTTACGTTTTCTTGAAACGCAGGAAGTTTTGCGTAATGTTCTTCAGCATTTAATAATTCGTGTAGAACGAATTGCATGTCACGTAAGGGCGCTTTGTATTGTGGCATATCGGTTTCCTCAATACTGGTTTAGACCAGCGTTATCATCCTAAATTAATTGAAACGTGCCTTCAGTGACACGTATTGCTATGAATCTAATCGTGCAACATCTTGCCCGGCCATACAAGCTTTCAGGCGGCTTTCTTGGTGACTATAAAGTCAAAGATTAATCTGCACGGAACAGTAAACATGTTGACTGCAAAGACTTTTGTAGAAATTAGCAGAACATGAATGGTCAAAAGAGGACTGAGGAGTCAGCTATAAAAAAAAGGCACCCGAAGGTGCCTGAATTTGAAGGAATAAGAAACGTAGAAGAAGATTAAGATGCAGCTTTAGTCATCTTAATGGGTGCATTCGGCTGGAAGTGCACGATACATTGACCATCAATAGTTTGAGTACCCGCTTTCACTTGAACGGCCTTGCCGTGGGTTTGACCTTTACAAGCGTTGGCAAACGCAGTTTGTAGAGCCTGACGTTCTGATAAACGCTGATCATACTGTTTAACCATTTCTGCACGTTGACTATCCGTTAATGCTTCTCCACGGTTCATATCACATCGGAATTCACCACGCATTGGACGATGTTCACCGCGCATACTACGGAATTCACCACGTTGACCTGTGATGCCTTTATGGTCAGGTTTGAAAGAAATCTTGCATTGACCATCAATGGTTTTATCACCCGCCTTGATTTGGACTGCACTACCTGCAGCTTTGCCGTCACAGGCCTGTTGAATCTGTTTATGCAATTGCATGCGTTCTGCACGAGTGGCTTTGAATTGTTCGCGTTGCTCTGGAGTAAGACGATGCTGTTTTTGACCTTCATGATGTTTCATCATACGAGAATGATCTTTCTGCTCATTCACATTGTTAGTCGATTGACAGGCAGTCAAGGCACCCATCGATAAAACACTGGCACTGATTAAGGCGATTTTTGTCATTGCTTTCATGTTTTTACCCCATTCAAGAGCTGATTCTTTTTGATGAGTAAAGATTAAATAATAAAGATGAAGAAACAATGGAGAGTTTTTTAAGTCTGTGTTCGCTACAATAATGAATATAGAGAAGAAAAACTGAGATTTTTACTTTGAAGATACGCCGTATTCCGATTGCATTACGTCTATTTTTGACTGTTTTATTGACCACCTTGGTAATTACCACGGTGAGTCTGGGCGTATTGCACCTGAATATGCAGCGCAACTTTACCCGCTATGTGGCGGATGTAGAAATGCAGAAGCTGGATCATGTAATCGAGAATCTGGCTGATGTCTATACGGTATATGAAGACTGGGGTAACGCCATTCAGGCGCAGATTCTGCAAATTGAAGGTGAAGCTGCACCGGATGATTATGACCGTTTATCGCGCTGGTGGTTGCGGCGTCAGTATGATATTGCCTTACAGCAGCGTTACTTTCAGGAGCAGACCTTAGCCACTGTAGCGCCTTCAAGTATGGTTGAACCAAATCTGACATCGCGTTCAGTCAATGAAGAAGAATTGCGTATTCTGGCATCTAACCTGCCTTCACAATTCCAGCCCTTTGAAGGTTTAAGATTTCCACTTAGTTCCAATCAGAACCTGTTTAGAACCGACCGTAAAGACAATAATGGCGGTCAACAGTCAGTTCAGCCGCCTACCGGCAAGAAGCAGTTCATCCAGATGCCAGATCGTCTGGGTCTAAGTTCACGCCTGTCACTCTATGATGCCAAACGGCGTTTTGTAGTAGGTGAGGCGTCAGATGAGCAGATTTCCTATCGTCCAATTATGGTCGAAAACCAGGTGGTCGGTTATCTCGGTTTGAAACCGGTTTTAGACCAAGATGATGCTTTAAGTATTAATTTCTTTAGTAATCAGAAACGTTACCTATTTTTAGTTTATGGTTTAAGTATTCTAGCCAGTCTGATTGCTGCATTATTACTGGCAACTTATTTTAAAAAACCGATTCAGCGTTTGTTGAACGGAACACGTGAATTGACTCGCGGTAATTATCAACATCAAGTGAAAGTGAAACGTAATGATGAGCTGGGTGATCTGTCTAATGAGCTGAATCAATTGGCAGTGATTCTGGATCAGCATGAAACTTCACGCCGTCAGTGGGTAGCAGATACTTCACATGAATTGAAAACTCCGCTGGCAGTCTTGCAGGCACAGATTGAAGCGATGCAGGATGGAATCCGTAAACCGACACCAGAGCATTTTGCGTCGATGTTGGCACAGGTAACCAGCCTGAAAAAACTGACTCAGGATCTGGCAGCTCTAGCGCAGGCTGATGCACAGCAATTACAGTTTTACTATGCAACTGTAAATCCATGGGAGGTGGTGCAGCAGGAATTGATGAACTTCCAGCCTAAATTTGAACAGGCTGATCTGAAAGTGACTATTGAAGGTGACGGTGCTGAAGTTGATCTAGATCTGGACCGTTTCAAGCAGATTGTAGCCAACCTGCTCAGCAACAGTATTCGTTATACAGAAGCCGGTGGACAGGTACATATCCATACCGAACAGAATGAGAAAGAATGGACCTTATATGTCGATGACAGTCCATTCGGTCTGACTGATGAGCAGCTGGCTCGCATTGGTGAACGTTTCTATCGTGTCGATGATTCGCGTACTCGTGCCACCGGTGGAACAGGCTTGGGTCTGGCCTTATCTTGTAAAATTACTCAGGCTATGGGTGGTAGCTTAAGCTTTGCACATTCACCATTAGGTGGTTTACGATGCAAACTGAGCTTTCCTAAACAAATGAAACCATAAAGGAAAATATATTCATGAAACATATTATGCTGGTTGAAGACGAAGTCGAACTTGCCCTGTTGGTGCGAGATTATCTAGAGGCTGCTGGTTTTGAAGTCAGCGTGTTTCATGATGGGCAAGAAGCATATAACAGTTTTACCCAGCGTAAACCGAGCCTGATGATCCTGGACTTGATGGTGCCGCGTATGGATGGTCTGACCATTTGCCGTAAAGTACGTGAGCAATCAGACTTGCCGATCATTATGGTGACTGCGCGTACTGAAGAAATTGACCGTGTACTGGGCTTGAATATGGGCGCGGATGACTATATCTGCAAGCCATTTAGTCCAAAAGAACTGGTTGCCCGTGTGCAAGCCGTATTACGCCGTTTAGACCGTAAAGCTGAGCCGGAAAGCAATGATCTATTCCGTATGGATAAATCACAACAGCGTATCTGGTACCAGCAAAAAGCCTTGAACCTGACACCGACTGAATTCCGTTTGCTGGAGCTGTTCCTAGAACATGTCGGCCAGGTGTATTCACGTGCACAGCTACTTGATCATATCAATCCGGACAGTTTTGATGTGGCAGACCGTGTGATTGATAGTCATATCAAGAACCTGCGTCGCAAAATTTCAGATGCTGCAGAAACCGGAAATCGTCATGAATGGATTCAGGCCGTTTATGGTGTAGGGTATCGTTTTGAATATCCTGAAGACTGATATTCGAATTCGTTAAAGAAAAGCGGATAGACTTCTTGGTTTGTTCGCTTTTTTATTTCTGAAAATGATCAATATAAGAGAGCCAAAATAATGAAAATCATCATTCGGGATGAACGGCTAGAAGATATTCTAGCCATTGCTAAATTGACCCGAGCGGCTTTTCAAAATACTGACCATTCAAGTCATACTGAACAATTTATTGTCAATGCTTTGCGCACGCATGGGCAGTTAACGATTTCTCTAGTTGCACTTGAAAATAATCAGCTGGTTGGCCATGTGGCTATTTCACCTGTCACTATCTCTTCAGGTGAAACTGGCTGGTACGGTCTTGGCCCAATTTCGGTATTACCTGCAAAACAAGGACAGGGAATCGGCACTTTACTTATACGGGTAGCTTTAGATCGCCTGCAACAGTTGGGGGCTCAAGGATGTGTAGTGCTCGGTGATCCTCAATATTATGGTCGTTTCGGGTTTAAGGCTTTTCCAGAACTTTACCTCAAGGATGTTCCTCCAGAATATTTTCAAGTCATTGCATTTAATGGATCTATTCCACAGGGAGAAGTGGTCTACCATGAGGCGTTTAATGCGACACAATAATTCATCAAAAACGAGCTATTTCTATTTAGAAGTTATGGAGTTTTGAAATGTAAAATAGCTTTTAACTAGTATCTATTATGAAATCAATTATTTATATTTCTTTTTATCTGAGTAGATACAAAAAATAAAAGTTTAATAATTAATAACTTAAATTTATGTATTAGTTGATTAGTTGGATACCCGCTACAATTCGGTTTTTTATTCATCATGAGAGCGTGTCTTGGAGAGTGAAACACCGCAACTACAGCGCCGTTTAAAGAACCGTCATATCCAGCTGATTGCTATGGGCGGGGCCATTGGAACCGGATTATTCTTGGGGTCCGCACAGATTATTCAGTCCGCAGGACCTTCCATTATTCTGGGCTATTTGATTGGTGGTTTGATTGCATTCCTGATTATGCGCCAGTTAGGTGAGATGATTGTGCATGAGCCTGTGACTGGTTCATTCAGTTATTTTGCATTTAAATACTGGGGTAAATTTCCAGGCTTTTTAACCGGCTGGAATTACTGGATTTTATATATTCTGGTCGCAATGACAGAGCTGACCGCCATTGGCAAATATATCAATTACTGGTGGCCACATATTCCAGCCTGGGTATCTGTACTCATTTTCTTTTTGGCGGTAACCCTTGCCAACCTAGCCAATGTCAAAATTTATGGTGAGTCTGAGTTCTGGCTATCGATGATTAAAGTCTTTGCCATCATTGCAATGATTATCTTTGGCATATATTTGCTCCTCACTGCTGATGCAACCTCAACTGCTTCGATCAGCAATTTATGGATTCATGGTGGATTTTTTCCGAATGGCTTTGATGGGCTGTTTTATATGCTCGCCTTTATGATGTTTGCCTTTGGCGGCATTGAGCTGATTAGTATGGCAGCGGCAGAAACCGAAAATCCTGGCAAGAACATTCCACGTGCCGTGAATCAAACTGTGATTCGGGTATTTTTATTTTATATCTGCTCGCTTGCCGTATTACTTTCACTTGTACCATGGAATCAGCTGAATTTAGGCGATTTAGATCATAGTCCATTTGTAATGATTTTCAGCCAGATGGGGATTGAATGGGCTGCACATTTACTGAATTTTATTATTTTAACTGCATCACTTTCAGTCTGTAATAGTGGCATGTATGCCAATAGCCGTATGTTGATGGGGCTGGCTCAACAAGGAAATGCACCGCAATTATTTAAGAGCGTGAATAAATGTGGTGTGCCTGTGGCTGCGGTATTGTTCTCCGCATTTCTGATCTTTGGCTGTGTGATCCTGAATTACTTTATGCCTGAAAAAGCATTGAGTTACCTGATTTATATTGTGGTAGCAGCTGCGGTATTGAACTGGATGATGATCAGTTTGATTCATTTGAAATTTAGACAAGCCATCAAACGAAAGGGGATTCAAACCGGATTCCCAGCGATCTTTGCGCCGTTTAGCAACTATTTTGTTTTAGCTTTTATGCTGATGATTTTATACATCATGTGGACACAAGGCTTTATGTTGTCAGTGTTAATGTTGCCGGTGTGGATTGCGGTGTTGTTTGGCGTGTTTAAGTTGGTGAAGAAAGAGGCTTAAACTAGCAAATGGACTCGGATGAGTCCATTTTCATATGTATACATCTAAGCATTACTTTAATTTATGGTGAATGACTTCTTTAAACTCAGCCATAGTTTCACATTGATCAAAAATTTTAAAATATTCTAAAGCAACATTTCTAGCTTGATTAGAAATACGACTAAAATGTGCTGGGTGAGGGACTCTTAGAATTAAAATCTCGTCGTTCCAAATTTTCATGCTGAATTTATCAATAGGTTCTTTTAATAACAATCGATCATTTGAAGTAAGGTGTAATTTTTCCTCTAATTTAGGGAAATTATTGTGGTACTGCCCAACAAAAAAAATAACACGTGGTTGAGTATCTTTGATTTGCTGGGATAAATTTAGAATAGACAATTCTTGAAGATACAAGAAAATATCCTTATATGTTTTATTTTTACTTAAAGTATTGAATGAGGCTTTTTTATAGTCAAATAAATAAAAATTTAGCCATTGAATAGGTTCTTGATGATTTTGAATTTTAATTTTTTAGAAATTGTAAAAAACTACTATGCTTAGGTGATTGAGAGTAAAGCTCTTGATGACGACGAACACTATTTTGAATCACAGTGTCGAAATTAATATCTTCATTTAAAAAGTTACTTAATCGACTTTGCCAACCTTTTGTTTCTTGACCAACCAGCAACACCTTATTCTTTGATGAATAAAAATTTTCATCCAAGAATGGAATAAATGGATAACTTAAATGATGTAAACATTCTTTTTGTTCTGTCGGGATTTCAATTAATTTTGATCTTAAATCAATTAATGTGCTGTGTTGGTTAATCATAGTTTGAGTGATTTTTAACATCTTAATATTATTTGATTTAATCACGTTATCTTATGATTGAACAAGATAATTGTAATGGATGAGAGGTCATTTTATAAGGTTGAAGTTCCAGACTTATTTTTCTAATGTTCGTAATAAGTCAATTCGTACTTTTTCTGCTTTCTTTAATTTCAATATTACTAATTCATAAGAATTCTGTACTAGATCCTCAACCAGAGATTCATCCAGTTCATTATCTTCATACACTGAAATCCAGTGTTGTTTATTCATATGCCAGCCAGCATGGATATAAGAATAAATATCTCGCAGCATAGCAGCATGATCAGGCGCTACTTTTAAATTAATGACAGCTTTGCCTTGAAGATAAAACTGAAGCATAAAGACTTTATCTAGCACTTTGAATACATCACAACCTTCACCGAAAGGCTGAGTCACAGTGACTTCAGGTAAACTTATCGCTATCTGTGTTGAGATTTGATGTAAGGTCATAAGTTATGAATAAACCGAAATAAAACTGTGGATAATGCTTAAATTATCCACAGTTTTTGGTCGTCTTATGAATAAATTAAGATGAACAACTCACCATGACTTCAGGCACATCACTCGGCAATGGTCCTAGATCTTCAGGGTGTTCCAGATCTGGCTGTTTTAAATAAGGCTGACTTAATAATTTAAACAGGCGATCGACTTCGGAAAAGTCATCCCGCTCAGCTAGTTCAATGGCTTTCTGTGCCATATGATTGCGCAGGATATAGTGTGAATTGACGAGTTGCATGGCGGCATCTAATTCTCCAGTATCCTGATGTTCGCGGATCGCTTCATATTGAGTCAGGAATGCTTCAAACTGACGGCGATCCAAACAATCATCCTTGATTGCTTCATATTCATGATTCTGCAGGCGAATAAAGCTTTGCGTATAGTCGAGTTGCTCGCTTTGTAAGATTCTGAGAAAAGCCATGGCGCAGTCAAAGCTGTCTTTGTGAAAACTCGGTAAGCCCATTTTCTGGTTTAGGCCATGCTTATAATGTTCCAGGAAGGTCGGTTCATAATGTTCCAGACATTGGGCCAGATCCTGTTTCCATTGTTCTTCATCATAGTTTTCAGGACATAATGGAATCAGGTTATTCAGCCACATCCACAAGTTCCAGTGGCCGATGCTTGGTTGCTGCTGATAAGTATAGCGACCCTGATAATCCGAGTGGTTATTAATCCAGTTGGGACGGAAACGCTCCATAAACCCATACGGGCCAAAGTCTAGCGTTGAACCAGTAATATTCAGGTTGTCAGTGTTCATGACACCATGCGCAAATCCGACCAGCTGCCATTTGGCAATCATCACTGCCGTGCGCTGAATCACTTGGGTAGCAAATGCCAGAATAGGCTGTTCTGCTTGCAGACATTGCGGGTAATGCCATTCCATACATTTTTGTGTGAATACAGGCAATAGGTCTGGCTGATACTGATTGATCCATTCAAAATGTCCAAACCGGATATGACAGTCAGACGTCCGTAATAGCATTGCACCCGGTTCCAGTTTTTCACGCTGTACACCTTGAGCGGAAGAGGTAAAACCAACCGCATTACTGGACTCTACACCTAGTGCATTTAAGGCGTGTCCGGCTAGGTATTCCCGAATCACCGAGCGTAACACTGCACGACCATCTCCCATACGTGAATAAGGCGTTGCACCAGCACCTTTTAAATGCAGATCAATGGTCTGATGATCTTTATCCAGAATCTGAGCGATCAATAAACCACGTCCATCACCCAATTGACCTGCCCATTGACCAAACTGATGGCCAGCATAAACCATGGCCAAAGGTTCAAACTCAGCAAAGGTTTTTTGACCACTACAGATTTCGACCCATTGTGCTTTATCTTCCTCAGACCATTGCAGTTGCTCAGCAAGCGCAGCATTAAAATGTCCCGCTTTAGTACCTTTTAAAGGTAGCGGGGGCTGATGATGATAAAGGCGAGAAGGGAGAGTTTGATATCGGGAATTAAAATACATAGCAGTCAAAATATTTAGGCAATAAAAGCAATATAACAAAGATCTCTGTTTAAAACTGTTGTAAAAGGAAAGTATAAGTAAGACAGGCAGAAATAAAAAAGCTCCTGATTTCAGGAGCTTTTTTGAGAATTCAAATCTTATTGAGAGACAGGCGCTTTTTTCAAATTACGTACTAACAGATTAAGTGTTTCACGATGATGAGAAAGACGCTGTTCGACTAATTGAAATTCAACTTTAAGTTTGTCATCCATCTGGTGAATTTTTTCTGCTACAGCAGCCTTTTTCACCTGAATTTCCTGTTCTTTGAGTTTAGCCCAGTCATTCAATGTTTGAGTAAAGGCTTCATACTCCTGAGCAATTTTACTTTTCACATTGATAATGTCTTCATTGACATTATGACCATATACCGCCAGATCCTGCTCAGCATATTTAAACTTCATTGCCAGTTCAGCTTTTTTGATATTAAAGCTTGGAATACGGCGCAGATTTTTAGCCAGGCCCAGTTTAGAGCAAGTCCAGATTAACCATTTGGTTGGATCATATTGCCACCATTTCACGCCATTACGGTAATCATACTGGAAGATGTGATGGTAGTTATGATAACCCTCACCCCAAGTTGCAATTGCTAACCAGAAGTTGTCACGTGCAGTGTTTTCATCCGTATAAGGACGTGAACCCCACATATGGCATAGTGAGTTGATGAAGAAGGTCACGTGATGGCTCAGGATCAAACGAACCAGACCACCCAATAATAATACACCCCAAACATCGCCTACAGCCCAGCCAATTGGCAATAGAATCGCAGCATGTACTGCAATTACTAGAGGCACATAGTATTTGTGCTGGAACATAACGACTTTGTCGTTTTGCAGGTCTGGTGCATTCTTATAGTTTGGCTCAGCAGCAGGATAGTCACGCAGCATCCAGCCCAGGTGTGCATACCAGAAGCCGTTATTAATTGAATATGGGTCTTTTTCGACGTCATCGACATGACGGTGATGGGTACGGTGACCTGAACCCCAGTACAGAATACTGTTCTGCACGGCAAAGGTACCCATGATCATTAAAATGAATTTTAAAGGTAAAGTCGCTTCATAAGCACGATGTGCCCAAAGACGATGATAGCCCGCTGTAATCCCCAGGCTGCTAACGCCGAGCAAAACAAACATACTGATCCAAGCGGCAAGGCTAAAATCATGGTGATACGCATATAACGGAATCGCGATAACAGCTACAATGGGTAAAACTACCAGAGCAAACACAGCGACCCAGTTAATTGGGGCTTGAGGTAGGGGAGCATTCATCTCCAACAGCACTCCTGGAACCTGGGAAGGTATAACAAAAAGCAGAGGCCGCTATTGTTTATTTTAACAGCGGTTAAGTCATTCATATTAGCACGCCCCCTAGGGCATCACTAGCATTATTGTACGGTTGTATTGTACTTATCGGTAACAGAATAAGTAGGATGAAAACTACCATTTTCGCGGGCTAGACAGGCTCTGATTTCCGAGTAAATCACTGAGATTTTTGAAGCTTTTAATCAAATTTATTTTCTTAAAATGAGTTAAGTGAATGTTCATTTTTTCTACTAGATTGCAGAGAAATAAATTTGTAAGCAAACCCGTAACCCAAAGTTAAACAAGATTACAGACAGGCATTCTTCTTTAAATTATTTTTCAAGGCTTAAAGAAAAATAATCTATATATAGAATCTTGCATTTTGGGTCATTTAAAGATGTTGCATCATTAACTTCGGATAATCGGTAATGAGACCCTGAATACCCCAGTCGCGTAATTCTTTGGCACGATTAACATCATTTACGGTCCAGACGCTGATGGTGAGTTCGGCAGCTTGTGTGGCCTGAATAATATCTTTGCTGGCCAGCTCATTCATCCAGCCAATCTGACAACAGCCAAGTTCTAAAGCTTGATCAATCGCCTGATATTTCACATCTGTTTCAATCAGAAGGCCGCGTTTTAAACTGGAATTTTGCTGTTGCAAAGCCTGATGGATTTTAGGATCAAAACTGGTAATCACGACTGACTGCTCATAACCCTGTAACTGCTGTTCAAGCTCAAGCGTGATTTTTTCAGCATCGGCCTGGCTCGCTACACTTTTGACTTCAACTTCAATATGGTCAAAGTTATGAATCACGGTTAAGGTCTGATCCAGCATAGGAGTGGCTTCGACCTTGTTCCATTCTGACCATTTTACTGCGTGATTATATTGACTGAGATCCTGACGGCTACATTCGTAGAGGGGCTTTTGCAAACCGGTAGTGCGTACAAAATTATCATCATGCATGATGATCAGGGCATTGTCTTTAAGCTGGCGTACGTCAAATTCGACTGCGCGAATCCCGATATCCTGAATATATTGAAAACCGCCTAGTGTATTTTCAGGTGCTTCCCCACGCGCACCGCGATGTCCAATTATGCGCATGCTGCGATAACCTGAAGAAGTGAAGATGAAAACATAATGATGAAGAGTTGTGACAGGAGTATTGCAATATTCTGCGCCTGAAACACTTTGTTGCAAATACTGTTGGCGCAGAATTTTCCGTGCAATTTAATACATTTTAGCGGATTTATTGATCAATGGTTTCGTTGATATTTTTTTGCCATAACACCTCAGAACCACCTTCAACACGTTGCAAGGTGCGTGAAGCCACAAACAGCCAGTCAGATAGGCGATTTAATAGCTGCAGGGAAGTCGCCTGAATATTCTGGTCGCGTGAGTGAACTGACATCACGCTGCGCTCTGCACGACGGCACACGGCACGGGCTTGATGAGCAAAACTGCAAACTAAAGTACCCGCAGGCAAAATAAAATCTTTCAGCATTGGCAAAGCTTCATTCATACGATCGATGTCATTTTCCAGAAAATCAATCGAGACTGGTTGAACCAGGTTAAAGCCAGGGATACACACTTCACCACCCAGATCAAACAACCAGTGCTGGATCAGGCTTAAAGATTTATCCCAAGTCGCTTTATCCTGAATGCTGCTTGCCGCGATTTGTGCGCGTAAAACCCCAATGATGGCATTTAGTTCATCCACATCCCCAAGCGCGGTAATGCGCAAGTCATCTTTGGCTACACGTGAACCATCACCGAGTCCTGTGGTACCTGAATCGCCTGTGCGCGTGTAAATTTTACTTAAACGGTGACCCATGAGAGTTCCTTAAATAACCCGAATCGCGGATAAAAAATTGACTTGAAAAATAAGAGGACTAGAGCCATCAGTTGAGTTACCACACAAAACTTAAAACTCTAGTCCCGATGTTTAATAGTACCGAATTATTTTGCGTAATTGATGATTTCTTTCTTAAATTTGAAGCAACCTACTGGAATTTCCTTAAACAAAGTCGTCGTTTCTCCAGAGTCCGAGCCGCTCACTTGAGTATCTCAGAAATCACTTTTATCGCGATCTGGTATAAATGTTCTCATTTCACTAATTTCAAAGCATTTTTCACATGGTTGAAACAGGATAAAAATCATTTATTTAAAAGCTTACC